>JBIIBR010000033.1:0-8675 GCA_044239285.1 Rickettsiales bacterium
GTCGGAAAAAGTTGCCGTTCCTTTATCGGCTGCCACCACTAAATAAGGGTCAGGAGCATCATGCATGATAACATTATGCGGATGTTCAATTTTGCCATCAATCACATTATCGGTGATATCCAAAAGACCGCGTAAAAAAGTTTTATAGCAAGAAATTCCTTCTTGTTGAAATTCATCACGCGACATTTTTGAAGTGTCAGATTTAATCACAAAACCACCTTTAGAGCCTACGGGCACAATCACTGCGTTTTTAGTCATTTGCGCTTTCATCAAACCCAAAACTTCTGTTCTAAAATCTTCTTGACGATCAGACCAGCGTAACCCGCCACGAGCAACTTTTCCACCTCTCAAATGAATCGCTTCAACCTTCGGCGAATAAACGAAAATTTCGGCATGCGGAACTGGCAATGGTAAATTTGGTACTTTTTTGCAATCAAATTTAAAAGAAACATAGCCCTTAAATTGCTTAGAATCATCGAGTTGATAATAATTTGTTCGCAGTGTAGCATTTACAACTCCTAAGAAGCGACGAATTATTGCATCATCGGCAACATCTTTAATTTTTGACAAATCTTCGTTAATTTTCTTAACAATTTCTGCGATTTTATTTTGACGATGATCGAGTGATATTTTTAAATTTGGATCGAATTTTGTTTCAAATAATTCAACTAAAAAATTTCCAAATTGTGGATTGCGAACGAAGCAATCTGCGATAATGTTTTGATTGAATCTAAACCCAGTTTGATAAATATATTTAGAATATCCACGCAACATGAAAATCTGTTTCCAATCAAGATTAGAAGCCACTAAAAGCTTATTTAAAGATCCAATTTTTGTGACATTTTTCCAAATTAAATCGATTGTAGTTTCAAAATTATTTTTAATTTTTTCAGTTAATTCTCCACCATTTTTCGAAAGATTTAAATTAAAATAATGTATCCACGCTTTTTTAATTGAGCGATTTTTTAAATCTTCTTCAATGTTGATAGTGTAAGTGTGCTCTTTGATAACATTAAATCCAAAACTTTCAAGAATTGGCATTATTGAAGACAAAATTATTTCTTGATGCGGTGAATAAATTTTTAATTCCACCGTTTCTTTATCGAGTAAATCAGAGTTTTTATAAAGATTAAAAATCGCCGAATTTTTTTCGAAACTATCTTCAATAAAACCAATGTCATCGCTCGCAACCTTCGCGTCAAAGCGATTAACATAACTTACTGAAAATGAATTTTTATATTTTGCATGCAATAAAATTCTTTTTTCGTCGGCAAATTTGGCTTTGATCGCGTCAATTAATTCGTCGCTCCAAATTTTGGTCATCTTTGTTATTTCATGTTCAATAAAATTTTCATCGAACTTAGGAATCCCTTGATTGGTGCGGATTATCAAGTGAAAGCGAATCAAATTTGATTCGGTAATTTGTACAAAAGAATCGGCGACTTCGCCGTGAAAAACTTCGCATAAAAATTCTTTAATTTTCTCACGCATTTCAGAATTACTTCTGTCGCGCGGAGTGTAAATTAAACAGCTCACGAAGCGATTAAATTTATCTTTTCGCGCAAAAAATTTGACGATTGAGCGACCCGCAATTGAAACAATTCCCGTGGCATTTTTCAACAAATCAACTTCGCTAATTTGAAATAATTCATCACGTGGATAAGATTCAAGAATCGAAATTAGGTCTTTATAATTATGGCTTCCCTTAACATATTCAGACGCCTCGATCACATTAGCAATTTTATTTTTCAACAATGGGATTGAAGAAATACTTGAAAAATAAACCGACGAAGTGAACAAGCCAACAAAACGGAATTCTCCGATTACTTTACCCTCGGGCGAAATTTTTTGGACTCTAATTCTTTCAGCATTGGTTGAGCGATGAATCTTAGAGCGATAACGTGATTTAATTACCTCGACTACGTAAGGATTGTGAACCGAATCACCAACTTCTTCAGGCGAAGAATTGACAACTTCTGGACAAAAATCTTTATGAGTTGATCTAAAAACGCCAAAGCCCGAACCCGCAACTTCGAAAAGTGAAAAAACATTTTCTTTGTTGGATTTTATATCAAATTCCTTAGCGCCTAATAGCACGAAATTACCCGACAAAATCCAATTTAAAAATTCTTTTAATTCATCAACTTCTTTCGAATTTTTAACAATTTTTTTAGCATTATCAATTTGCGCAAGCGATTTTTTAACTAAATCTTTCATTTTATCGAAATCTTCAACTACCAAACCAACTGTTTCAATAATTTTGCAAATAATTTCTTTTAAAACATTAATTTCAGATTGACTAACTATTTTATCAATGTGAAGTTGAATTAGCGATTCTTGCTTAGAGTTAGAAGTTTTGGCAAGCTCAATAAACTTTCCAGAATTATCACGATTTACATCTAAAACTGGATGAATTATGTTGTTAATTTTAATACTTTGTTTATCAAGAAAAGCCACGGTTGAATCAACTAAAAAAGGCATATCATCATTTATAATTTCGATGATTGTGTATGCGCTTTCAAAATTATCTTGAGTTTTTTGCGGATTATAAACCCTAACAATAAATCCATTTTTTCTTTCGAAATTTAAAAATTTAAAAGCGGAAAGAGCCAGATTATACAAGGCTTCGCTTGAATAATTTTCAAAATCGACTAATTTATTTTCGTGATAAAATTCTTTAACAAATAATTCAAAATTTTTCCCTTTAACTTCTGAAGAATTTATTTTTTTTGAAAATTCAACAATTTGTGTAATTAAATTTTGCATAATTAATTATTTTTTGATTAAAATTACCACCATTTGCATTCCCTCTAGTCTAGGATTTACTTCTGGTTTTGCAAAAATCGATGTGTCATTAACAATATCTTGCATCATTTTTTCAGCTAAATCGCGATGCGTAATTTCTCGACCTTTCATTTTGATGCTAATTTTTACTTTATTACCTTTTTCAATAAATTCTTTAGTGTGGCGAATCTTGGTATCGTAGTCGCCTTTGCCAATGTTGATGGTCATTTTTATCTCTTTAAGCTCAACAACTTTTTGTTTTTTCTTGGCATCGGCAGCTTTTTTTTGTATTTCATATTTCATCTTGCCAAAATTTGAAATTTTACAAACTGGCGGATTAGCGTTCGGAGAGACTTCGATGAGGTCTAGATCAACTTCTTGCGCCTTTTTTATCCCCTCGGCAACAGTCATAACTCCAATCATTTGACCCAGAGAATCAATCACCCTGACCTCTTTGGCTTTAATTTGTTCGTTAATTTTAAAATAATTATTATTGACTTGAGCGTTGTTATTGTTGTTGTTTGTTGGTTTCACGAGCTAGATTAAATTGTTAATAAAATATGCTAAAATTTTAGCTTCCTATTTAGACATAGTACAACCCGATTTCTAAATTTCAACTAATGAAATTAATTCGATGTTTTATGTTAAAAATGAGAAAAAATATTGGTCTAACTTCAATAAAATCAAAGCGTCTTGAACAGTTTTGTAATTTTCGATTTTTGGCAATAAAATCCTCGGCACTTTTTTTAATGCGCTGAATTTGATGCGCTGTCAAAACATTTTCAATATTAATTTTTTTATAACGAGCTTTAACCTCAATAAAAACTATAAAATTTTTTTTCTTAGCAATAACGTCAATCTCGCCAAAGCTTGATTTATAACGATGCTTTAATATTTTATAACCCTTAATCCATAGAAAAATCATCGCATATTTTTCAGCGAAATAACCAAATTGATAAGTTTTTTTTGATGGGTTTTTAATGTTGTGATTTTTTACCATTTTATTATTTATTTTTAGCGAGATCGAGAGCGATTTTATAAATTTCTTTTTTATTTAAATCAAAAATTTGCGATAATTCGAGCGAAATATCCTTGACCGATTTGCCCTTTTTTAAAGAATTTTCTATTTCCGCAATAATTTCTTCATTTGAAAAAAAACTTTGATTTTTTGCCGTTTTTTCAACAATCACCACAAATTCTCCACGCAATTTTTGTGGATTTTTTTCAAAAAATTCAAAAACTTCTTCGACTTTACCATAAATCACCTCTTCATGCAATTTTGTAAGCTCACGAGCAATGCTAATATTGCGATTTTCCAAAGTATTTTTAATTATTTCTAAAGTTTCGTGCAAGCGATTGGCAACTTCAAAAAATACAAAACTGTAATTATGTGGTAATGTTGTTATAGTTTGTTGTTTTTGAATTTTGCTACTCGCTAAAAATCCTAAAAATAAAAAATTATCGCAGGGAATTCCGCTAATTGAAATTGAAGCAGTTAAAGAAGATGGCCCCGGAATGCAAATTATTTTTTGATTTTCTTGTCGTAAAAAACTGATTAATTTGTGCCCTGGATCAGAAATTAATGGTGTTCCGGCATCTGAAATTAGAGCCAATGAATTGCCATTTTTTAACTTCTCTAAAATTTTATTTCTAGACAAAGAATCGCTAAAATCGTTATAGATTAACAATTTCTTCTTTATTATTTCAAATTTAGATAATAAAATACTTGATGTTCGCGTATCTTCGCAAATTATAAAATCTACCGATTCTAGAGTTTGCAATGCCCGAATGGTTATATCTCCTAAATTTCCAATTGGAGTTGCAACTACATAAAGTGCATTTTCAACTTTTTGAATCTTAAGGTTTTTTAAAAAATCTTGCATGTTTAAGTAAATTAATAATTATTTATGAAAAAAATTTTTCTAATATTAATATTCTTTATTTCTAGTTGTTCCTACGAAGGCTTAAAATTAACTCAAGATTTTGAAGAATATGGTGAAGTCGAATATATCAAATCTCCAAAAAAAATCATCAAAACCGAAACCAGAATAGAAAATAATCAAATTGTTTCGCAACAACAAAAAGTTGAATTTGAAGAAATTCAAAATAACAAAAAAAAATATGATGATAATTTATTAAATAGAAGTCAAGAAAGTCAAATTATCCTTTCCGACGAAGATAAAAAATATTTAAAATCAAAAGTAGGTCGCAATTTTGAATCCAACAATTTAACAATTCCACTTTCTTCGGGTCGCAAAATTAGAGTTGCGATGCTTTTGCCTCTTACTGGAAAAAATAAAGATTTGGGATGGAGCATCTATAATAGTGCCAGCTTATCACTTTTTGACAATGATTCGGCACATAAAATTGAAATAGTTTTGTTTGATTCCAAAGATTCAGCGGAAGAAAATCAAAAAGCTTTTAAAGAAATTATTGATAGCAAAATCAAAGTCGTAATCGGACCAGTATTTAGCGCTAGCACCATGTCGATTGAAAAAATGGCTCGCGACAATGATATTTCAGTTATTTCGCTCTCAAATAACCATGAATTACTAAACAAAACCAACGATGATGGCGGTGTTTTTGTCGGCGGAATTTTGTTGGAATCGCAAATTGACAAAATCGTAAATTATGCGATGGATCGAGGTAAATTAAACTTCGCCATTATCGCCCCAAGTAATCAATATGGCAAAATTGTCACCGAATATTTGAAAAAATTTGTTAGAGCACGCGATGGAAATTTTATCACTTCTGAATTTTACGAAACTAATAATCGTGATTTAGACAGAGCCTCTGAAAGAGTCGTAACTTCATTTGGAGTTCCTTCTAAATCAAAAAATCGCGACACTTCATATTTAAGTGATTATGACCGCATTTATCCTCAAGTAATCTTAATCCCAGAGTCTGGAAAACAACTTTCTAAGGTGGTTACTTCGCTCAATAAATTTAATAAGGACGAAAGAGATTTTCAATTAATCGGCACCTCGCAATGGGATGATTTATCAACTTTAAATGACATAAATCTCTTAGGATCTTGGTTCTCAGCTCCCGAAGATGCTAAATTTAGAATTTTTGAAAGAAATTATTACAATAGTTTTGGCAAATTTCCGCCAAGGATTTCTTCAATCGCTTATGATGCGATTTTGGCGCTCTCAAAAATTGCTGAAAATAAAACTAATTTAAAAATTACTTTCTCAGATTTTACTGATTATAGCAATGATAATAAAAATGGTTTTGATGGAATTGATGGAGTTTTCAGATTCTTGCCAAATGGCGCCGTTCAAAGGAATTTGGCGGTATTGCAAGTTGGCAATGGAAAGTTCGAAACCCTAGATTCTTCAATTGGAAAATTCTTAAAATATTAATATTATCAAATTAATATTTTAACTATAAGCTTGATAATTCTTTTTAAGATCAATTATACTTTAAACAACATCTTACACAAATCAAAATGGATTTAAATTTAAAAAAACATCGCGAAGATTTAATTTTTCTTCCGCTCGGCGGAGCCAATGAAATCGGCATGAATCTCAATCTTTATCATCTTGATGGCAAGTGGCTAATGGTTGATTGCGGAGTCGGTTTTGCTTACGACATTCCGGGAGTTAGCATGATGACGCCCGACATTACTTTTATCAAACAACATCGCGATAATTTAATCGGAATAATTCTCACTCACATTCATGAAGACCACATGGGAGCGGTTCAGCATTTATGGCGTGAGCTTGAAGTTCCGATTTACGCCACCAATTTTGGAGCAAATTTTTTACGCAGTAAACTTGAAGAATATAAACTCGATAAAACCGTTCCGATTCGCATAATTGATGGCTCCAAGCCACTTAATCTTCATCCTTTTGAAATTGAATTTATTGGCTTGACGCACTCAGTTCCTGAGATGAAAGCCCTTATGATTAAAACTCGCAAAGGCAATGTTTTGCACACGGGAGATTGGAAATTCGATCCTAATCCAGTAGTTGGCGAAGTGAGTGAAATTGAAAAAATCAAAGAATATGGCGATAAGGGCGAAATTTTGGCGATGATTTGCGATTCAACCAATGCCATCAATGAAGGGCATTCGCGCTCTGAAGGCGAACTTCACGAATCACTTAAAAGCTTAATCATCGGTCGCAATTCTTATGTCGGCGTCACGACTTTCGCTTCAAATATTGCTCGTATTCACACCATCGCTTCAATCGCCAAAGAAGTCGGACGTAAAATTGTTTTGGCGGGATATTCTCTTCATCGCCTTTACGAAGTCGGCAAAAAAAGTGGCTATTTCTTTGAAAATTTTGAATTTATTTCCGATCGCGAAATTAAATTTTACAACAAAAAAGAAATTCTTATAATCTCAACTGGATGTCAAGGCGAACCAATGGCGGCAACGCGTAAAATCGCCTCCAATTCTCATCCCTCAATTCATTTTACCAAAGGCGATTTAATGATTTTTTCTTCAAAAATTATTCCAGGAAATGAAAAGAAAATTTTTGAATTATTCGACTTGCTCGCTAAAAAACAAATCGATGTTATGACCGAAAAAGATCATTTCGTTCACGTTTCGGGCCATCCTTCAAAAGATGAATTGCGCGAAATGTATGCGCTAGCTCGTCCACGCATCGCCATTCCAGTTCACGGCGAATTTATTCACACTAAAACTCATTGCGACATTGCGCGCGAATGTGGCGTTGAAAAAGTTATTCAAATTGAAAATGGTCTCGCCATCAAACTTGATAAAGACAATATTGTTTCTTCTGACAAAATTGGCTTTGTCAAAGTTGGCTATCTAGGCGTTGACGGCAAACAACTTATCGATTTAAAAAGCGATATCATTCGTGAAAGAAAAAAATTACAAGAATCAGGAATTGTGATCGTGACTTTGGCATTGAGTGATTCTTTAAAAATGTTGGCGCGTCCCAAAATTTCCGCCATCGGTTCATTCGATTTAGGACGCGATTATGAAGCCGAAACCATGATTCGTAAAGAGATAGAAATCTTCTTGAAAAACAAGGCGCGCGAGCTTAATTTGAACGATGGTTTTGGCTTAAATTTCTTACGCAAAAAAAAGAAAAAAGCCGATCTTAAAGAATCAAAAATTATCGCCGAAATTGAAAAATCTTTACGTTCAAAATTACTCAAAATATTTGAAGATTTAATGGGCAAGCGTCCCGCTCTCGAAATTGAAATTATGATGATTAACTAAAATGACCTTACTCGCTTTTATCGGCATGTCTCTAGCTTGGAGCTTTAGTTGGTTTGCCATGAAATTACAAGTTGATTCATTTGTTGCCCCAGAAATTTCGCTTTTTTATCGTTTTTTCGCGGTGGCAATTTTGATGATAATTTTATGTGCAATCACCAAAACCAGGCTCAAGCCTTTTCGCACCGAGTGGAAATATTTTATTTTCATCGCCCTCACCAATTTTTGTTTGAATTTTATCATCGGCTATCACACCACAAAATATATTCCAAGTGGCATGATCGCAGTAATATTCAGCCTCTCCATCATTACTTCCGAAATTTTTAAAGCCGTTTTTGACGGCAAAAAAATTGAAATAAAAATAATCGTAAGTAGTTTCTTTGGCTTTTTAGGTTTGCTATTTTTTATTTTTCCCAACTTAAAATTTCACGAAAATTCACAAATTTTTGATGTATCTTTTGGCATTTCTTTGGCAATTTTAATGATGATAGTTTTTTCTTTCGGTAATTATTTAGTCGAAAAAAATAAACGCCAAAATCACACTCCACTTTTTACTGCCATCGCCTTTGGCTCTAGTTTAAGCTCAATTTATTTATTACTCATAAATTTGGCTTTAGGCAATAAATTCATTATGGACTTTTCAACAAAATATATTGGCTCTTTGCTTTATCAAATTTTCTTCGCTTCAATTGTTGCT
>JBIIBR010000103.1:0-5087 GCA_044239285.1 Rickettsiales bacterium
GCAAAATTCAAGCCAAAAAGCACAAAGAAAATTAAAGCTTGGATAAATTTGAACATGCTAAATAAATTTATTTTTAAAATATTTGTTTCAAAAATATTTGTTTAAATTATTTTTAGCAATCAAAGATTTATATTATTCTTAATTTTTACAACAAATATCTTAAAAAATGTCTTCAAATTATAAAAAATCAGGTGTTGATATCGATGCAGGAAATGAATTGATTCACAAAATAAAACCTTTTGCCAAAGCAACTTCAAGGCTCGGAGCCGATTCCGATTTGGGAGGATTTGGAGCGCTTTTTGATTTAAAAAAATGCAATTTTAAAGATCCGGTTTTGGTTTCATCGACTGATGGCGTAGGCACCAAGCTCAAAGTTGCGATTGAAACTAACATTCACAATTCGATTGGAATTGATTTAGTTGCCATGTCAGTTAATGACTTGATAGTTCAGGGGGCGGAGCCACTTTTCTTTCTCGATTATTTTGCTTGCTCAAAACTTGAAGTTGAAGTTGCGACACAAGTAATTAAGGGAATCGCAGATGGCTGTAAGCTTGCCGGTTGTGCTTTAATTGGCGGTGAAACTGCCGAAATGCCCGGAATGTATCAAGGAGGCGATTATGATTTAGCGGGCTTTGCCGTTGGCGCCGTTGAAAGAACAGAGATTCTTCCAAGAGCAACATCTAAAGGTGATGTTTTAATTGGCATCGCTTCTAGTGGCTTACACTCAAACGGCTATTCGCTTGCCCGCTATATTTTGCAACAAAGTTCACTAAATTTTTCCAGCAAATTTGATGATAAAAAAACTCTCGGCGAAGAATTATTGACGCCTACAAAAATCTACGTAAAATCATGTTTATCAGCAATTAAAACTTCAAAAGTAAAAGCTCTGGCTCATATTACGGGAGGCGGATTAATTGAAAATTTACCACGAGTTTTGTCGCAAAATGTCGAAGCAAAAATTGATTATAATTCATGGCAAAAACCTGAAATTTTTAACTTTTTGCAAAAGCTTGGAAAGGTTGAGGATCAAGAGATGTACCGCACTTTTAATTGTGGCATCGGTATGGTTTTAGTGGTTGATAAAAATGACGTTTTGACAATTAAAAATATTTTAGAACAAAACCATGAAACCGTTTATATTATTGGAGAATTAGCATGATTGATCGTTCAATTTCTATTCATTTACAAGATTTCCCAAATGTTGATTTTATTGATTCGGAAGCAGAATTAATCAATGATATGGATTTAGTTCGTTCGATTTGTTCGACAGCTTTAGCGATTCGCGATAATAAAAATCTTCGAGTGCGTTTACCGCTTCAAAGCCTTACCATTATTGGTAAAGATGCTCAAAGAATTTTGCCTTTTAGCGAAATTATTGCCGAAGAAGTTAATGTCAAAGAAATTAAAATTGTTGAAGAAATTTCACAATTTGCCGAAAATAAATTGCAAATAAATTTCAAAAAAATTGGAGCAAAATTTGGGGCAAAAATTAAAGAAATTACCAACGCAATTAAAGAAGGAAATTGGCAAAAAATTAATGATAACACCATTCAAATTGCTGGCGTTGAGCTTGTCGATGATGATTTTGAATTAAAATTAACTACCAAAAATATTGATGAAAATAAATCAGCAATTATGCCTTTGGCGAGTAATGATTATTTAGTTTTATTGTCGATTGAAATCACCAAAGAGCTAGAGGATGAAGGAATCGCTCGCGATATTGTGCGCGCAATTCAACAAAATCGTAAAGACGCTAATCTTGAAATTACTAATCACATTTTGCTAGAAATTTTTTCTTCAAATCAACGCATTCTTGAGGTGGCGCATAGTTTTGAAAATTATATCAAGCATCAAGTTTTGGCGGAAAATATTAAAATTTTGCAACAAAAAATTATTAATGCAGATGCGAAAATTTTTAGCAATCAACTTGATGATGGCGATTTGGAAGTTTTGATAACAAAGTTTTAATTTAAAAACTCTTTTTAAAAAAAATATTTTAATTATCGAGCTTTTATTGAGATTTTAATCGTGCGATAATTTCATCACGCGAAATTAAATTAATCGCATGTTTTAATTCTGGTCCATGTTCTTTACCAGTAAGAGCTAAGCGGATTGGCATGAATAATTCTTTGCCTTTGCGCGCGCTATTTTTCTTAATTTCGTCAAGCCAAATTTGCCATGAATTTTCTTGTGAAGTATCTTGAGGCAAGCACTCAATTGTTTTGTGCAAAAATTCTAAATCTTGTGGCGAATTTTTATAACGAAATTCATCACAAAAAATTGCACACCAATCGGTAATTTCATGAATAAAATTAATATTATGCTTACAAATTTCCCACATTTTTTCAGAAATATTATATTTTATCCCCATTTCTTTAATTCTTGCAGAAATATGTTCAAAACTCAGGATTTGCAATAGTTTTTGATTAATATTCGTAAGTTCTGTTATATCGTAATTCATCGCTGATTTGGAAAATTTATCAAAACTAAAATCGGAAATTAATTGTTCGAAATTTTGATAAATTTTAATACTTTCCGAAGTGCCGATTTGTGCCAATAAATTGATAATCGCCATCGCTTCATAACCATCTTGACGCAAAGTTTTAACATCAAAACCACCTTCCCTTTTAGAAATTTTACCTTCCGAAGCCTTGACCAAAGCCAAGTGAGCAAAGTCGGGGGCTTTAGCGCCCAAAGCTTCAAAAATTTGAATTTGAATGGCGGTATTGGTAATGTGATCTTCGCCACGAATAATATCGGTGATGCCATAATCAATGTCATCAACCACCGAACAAAAAGTGTAAGTTGGAATACCAAAACCATTTTCATCTTCTTCGCGAATTAAAATTGGATCAGAAAAATGGCGTCCATCATAAGTAATTTTGCCCTTAATTTTATCATCCCAACTTGTAGGTTTATCATTTAACAAAAAGCGATAATGCGGTTTTAAACCACTTTTTCTTAATTCATCTTTTTGCTCTTTGGTAAGTTTTAACGAAGCACGATTATAGACGGGCGCGATCCCCGAAGCACTTTGAGCTTTTCTTTGCAAATTCAACTCCTCGGCGGTTTCAAAACATTCATAAAGTCTATGATTGGCGAGTAATTTATTTTTGGCTTCTTCATAACGAACCAAGCGATCGGATTGCTTAAAAGTTTCGTCATATTCTAATCCGAGCCAATTCATGTCGCTGAAAATCATGTCGCGATATTCATCACGAACTCTTTGCGAATCGGTGTCGTCTAAACGTAAGAAAAATTTTCCACCAGTTTTTTTAGCGTAAAGATAATTGATAATGGCGGCACGAATATTGCCAACATGCAAAAAGCCTGTTGGCGAAGGTGCGAAGCGAACTTTTGTGGTCATAAATATTTTTTAATAAAATCTGTTTTGATAAAATTTATTTGGTAATTATGGGATATTTAATTAAATTTGCTATCGCAAATAACTTATCGATCTCTTTACTTAAATATTCAAATTTATCATAATAAAGTTTTATTTCAAAAAATCATAAATTATGTTGCAAAAAAAGGTAATTATTGTTGGTGGCGGACCTGCTGGTCTGATGTCGGCGCAAATCATTGCTAGCGCAGGTCATCAAGTTAAAATTTATGATGCCATGCCAAATTTTGGTCGCAAATTTTTATTAGCGGGTAGAGGCGGTTTAAATTTAACTCACAGCCAATCATTTGAAAAATTTATAAAAAATTATTTTGAAAATCAAGATTGGCTCGAGCCTTGTATTAAAGAATTTGATGCCAATGATTTACAAAATTGGTGCCATGAATTGGGTCAAGAAACTTTTGTTGGCTCAAGTGGCCGTATTTTTCCAAAGAGCATGAAAACCTCGCCTTTACTTCGCAATTGGCTTAGAAAGCTTAATGATTTAGGAGTTAAATTTTATTCAAATCATCAATGGCGGGGCTTTGATAATCAAGATTTAATTTTCAAAAATCGTGAAAATAATTTAATTCACGAACAAGCCGATGCAACTTTGTTAGCCCTTGGTGGAGCTTCATGGCCTCAACTCGGATCAAATGGCAAATGGGTTGATATTCTATCAAATTACGACATAAAAATTGCTAAACTTGAACCCTCAAATTGTGGATTTATCGTCAATTGGTCAGATTATTTTAGTCAAAAATTTGCCGGAACTCCGCTAAAATCCATCGCCCTCACTCATAACAATATTACTCACAAAGGCGAATTTGTTATTACCAAAAATGGTATTGAGGGCAATGCGGTTTATGCTCTGTCTTCATATCTTCGCGAGACTATTAAAAAGGAGGGTAAGGCGATTTTATATCTCGATCTTCGCCCCGAAATGTCGCTTGAAAATCTTGCAAAAAAATTAGCGATGCAAAATAAAAAATCATTTAGTAATTATCTTCAAAAAGCTGGATTTGCTGATTACACCAACTCATTGCTTCGAGAATTAATTGGCTTAGATAAAATTAATAATGCTAATTCACATGAATTGGCAAATTATTTAAAAAATCTACCAATTACTTTAATTGCAACTAGCGATATTAACCGAGCAATTTCAAGTGCCGGTGGCATTAAAAAAGAATCATTCGATGATAATTTTATGCTAAAAAATCGCGCCGGAGTTTTTGTGGCAGGCGAAATGCTTGATTGGGAAGCTCCGACGGGAGGATATTTATTACAAGCTTGCTTTAGCACCGCAGTTCATGCTTCAAAAGGAGTTTTGAAGTTTTTAAAAAAGGTGTAATCCTTACGCCCCTATAAATTTTATTAAAACTCGTAAAGCTAACGGGCTCTAGCTCCCCCCTTGAGGGCTTACACCCCTACAATTTACAAAAATGCTCCCAACCCATACGGGCTAATCACTCTCCCCTTGAGGGAGAGTCGCAGAGCCAACTTGTTGGCGATGCGGTGAGGGGTCAAGATATCCTAGATAATCAATGGTTTCAAACCAAGGTGGAAAAATTTTATAAATGACGATTTCTTGATTTTAGTTTTAATCAACATTTTTTCCAAATTTTTAATTAAAAATCGGTGATTTTTTAAGTTATTTTTGTAATTTTTGTATGGTTTTTTTAGAAAAATTTAGAATATTTTTTAT
>JBIIBR010000105.1:0-5046 GCA_044239285.1 Rickettsiales bacterium
ATTCGTAAATCTTTTAGGCTCTTTTTCATCTATTTTAAAAAATGAAAAAGAGCCTAAAAACTTTATAAATTTGCGATAATTTCACTTTTAAATTATCAAAATAATAAACTCCTTTTTGATTATAAACTTCGCGCTCGAGAACTAGAAAAAGGATCTATTACTTGATTTTGTTCTTGATTTATTCTTAAAGCTGTATCTAGGCTTACACGAGTTGTATCTGGACGTAAATTACCTCCTCCTTCTCTTTGTGATATTTGAGTATCAACTTGAACTGCTTGCAAAGCAACCCCTTCATTCACTCTCCCTGGAACGACATTAACAAATTCAGCTATTAAGTTTGTTGTCGTATCTTCTCTTCGCTCCACCCTCTCACTTTCTCTTATGGCATTAAAATTTGAATAATTTTTTGCAACATGCGCAAATGCCATTAAAACAACATAAGAAGCAAAGGGAACAAGAACATTAATTCCATCGCAAATTTCCTTTTCCGGTTTGAGCTCTGTATTACAATAAACCATTTGGGAGATACAAGGAATAAAAAGAAGCTGAGACGCTACAAGCGAATATAAAAATTTTAATTTATTCCCTACACAACCAATGCGATGCCCAATTTGTTCGTGAACATCTACAAGACTTTCTGCCGCCCCCACTAAAGTATAGAAAAAATTATCTTGAAATGGCCTAAGAATTTCTAATGCATTACCAAGATAATAATTTTCTCGATTTCGTTCACCAGCTTGATAATCTTCAATTAATCTCATAACGTTGTTTTGAGCCAGTAAAGCTAAAGGAGAGTTTGATAGAGGAATGGAGGTGGGAGATCTCTCCAAAACTTGATTTCTAGGAGGTTCGATAGGTTCATTTACATTCGTTGTTAATGGAGTATTTTGATCTTGTTGATTTCCACCTACAGGAATTACAATCTCAATTTGATTTTGTTGATTTTGCATAAATATTAAATTTTGTTATAAAAATTAATTAATAACAGCAAATAATAATAAAACTATTAAATTAAAATATTTCTTTTTAAAAAATAATAAATTTTTCGATTTAAATTTTAAAAAATTATCGCGAATTTTTTGAAATTGAACTTGTCGATGAATCTCTTCTTTCAAAACTAGTCCTCGGATCAACACCGCCAATATCTAATTCAGCAATTGAACTTGCCGAATCTCTTCTTTCAAAGCTAGCCCTTCGATTTCCATGACTAAAAACTAATTGGGCATCCACTTGAGTGCCATCACTTTGATTATTATTTTCACGATCAAATTTTTTTAAATAACTTCTAGCTAGTAAAAAACTTGTCAAAAAAGTTAAAGCTGAAATCGCCAATGCGAAACCATATTTTTCATCATCGCCCAAATTTTCCGCAAAACTCGTTTGATTTTTAAATTGATTAAATTTTATATCGAAATTCAAAGATAAAACCGTAATACCAAATGCAAAACCAGAAGAAAATATACCAACGCCACCAGCAATTATGGAGTTAGAGCCAGATTGCGAAGTTGATGAAATAGCTCTGGGAGATTGATTTTCAGGCCCCGAGTCGGAATCTTGAACTGGAGCAATTCTATTGTTCACAATTTATTTATATTGATTTTATATTTTTAGCATTAAAATTTTAACTAACGCCGAATATTTAAAAAAGCATAAATAAATTTATTTTAGTTAAATTTATAATGCAAATTTAACCTGCTCGACCACGACCAAGACCAGCTCCATTTGGACCAAGCGGGGAGTTAGGAGGTGATTGTTCTACATTAGGATCTGGTGAAAAAAAAGGCTCTGAAGAAATTGACCGTGGTGAATTTATTGGTGAGTCTAATTTCATAAGAATTTTTAATTATATTTTCATTTAATCTCAACAATTTTGTGGGTTGATTTTTCGCCAGCAATAATTGTAAGTGAATTTTTTTTAACTTGAAGATATTCTGCAAGCAACTCTATCATGGCTTTATTGGCTTTACCATCTTCGGGCGGTTGACTTATTTTAACTCGCAAAATTCTCGCACCAAATAAATCAATATCATCAGCAACCACCTCACTTTTTTTAGCATGAGTTATAACTTTTATCGAAATTTTTATTGTCATTGATATTAAATTTAATTAAAAAAATATTCTTGAAGTTCAAATTATATTAGATTAAATTTGTCAAAATTTAAAATAATTTTTTAAAAAATTAAAATGCAATTTCAGATCTCGAGCAAAAAGCTCTACAAGCCTTTTAGCAATGATTTAAATAATCCCAACATAAAATTTTTTATAAAAAAAATTTTAGCGGATGATAAAAATTTTTTCGCAACCGCCATAGTTTACGGGATTGCTATTGCAATTTTAAGTCTCGCCACCCCAATTTCCGTTCAATTATTAATCAACTCCGTTGCCTTTACCGCAATGCTCCAGCCTATAATTATTTTAGGTTTATTGCTATTTTTTTTATTAAGTTTTTCTGCTATTTTAAATATTTTACAATTTTATGTAAGTGAAATTTTTCAAAGAAAATTTTTTGCCAAAATGAGCGCCGATATTACTATAGCAACGGTCAATGCGCGTCATGAAAATTTTGAAGAATCGAATCAAACTGAATTTGTTAATCGTTTTTTTGACGTAATAACTATTCAAAAAACTTTACCAAAAATTTTAATAAAAAGTTTTACTTTAATTTTACAAACCATTGCCGGTCTTTTGTTGGTGGCTTTTTATCACCCAATTTTATTAATATTTTCTTTGTTAATAATTATTTCAATAATTTTAATTTGGCGTGGATTTTGCAAAAAAGGTTTTGTCACTAAATTTTATTCAAGTCGTCGTAAATATGATATGGCGGGATGGCTTGAAGACGTAGCTCGTAATAATGTTTTGTTTAAATCAGAAATTGGACAAAAATATGCAATTTTCAAAACTGATTTTTTAACCGAACAATATTTAAAAGAACGTAAAGAGCATTTTTCGCAACTTTTTATGCAATTCTCTTTGATGCTTACGCTTTACGCAGTAGCGAGTTCATTGCTGTTAATCATTGGCGGTTATTTAGTAATTAAGGGTCAGCTTTCAATCGGTCAATTGGTGGCTTCAGAATTAATTTTATCAACTACGCTTTACGGAATTTCCGAACTCGGTCGCGATTTTGAAAATTTTTACGACATCGCTGGCGCTTGCGAAAAACTTTCGCAATTTTACAATATTCCGCAAGAAAATATTGGCTTGGAAAAAATCGAAGATCATAAAATCGACATCAAATTTAATAATGTTGTTGACGTTTATTTCGGGCGCGAATTTAAATTTAATTTTTCTCTAAAACATCATAAAAATTATATAATTTCTACTCACAATTTATCTTCACAAAAAATTTTAATTGAGCTTCTATACTGCCTTCGAACGCCAGTTCGTGGCACTTTAGAATTTAACAATATTGATATGGAAAATATTAATATTTCGCAGTTACGTTCCAAAATTGCTTTAATCGATAATGGCACTTTTCTCGAAGGCAATATTGAAGAATATTTGACTTTCAACAATAAACTGATTAATAAAAAACAAATCAATGAGGTCCTACAAATTACTGGGCTCGACCAAGCTTTAAATCGCTTTAATGAAGGCTTAAATTTAAGAATAATTCCAACTGGTTATCCACTTTCGGAATCGGAAAAAATTTTATTAAAAATCGCTCGCGCTTTATTACAAGAACCACAAATAATTATAATCACCGAAGTCCTTGATATGCTTGGACTCAAGACCCGTCAAAATATACTTAAATTTTTGACCAAAAACCATAATTCTACGGTGATTTATTTTTCTAATCGTCGCGACGATATGCTTGATTTTGATGAATATATTTTTATCGACGAAAAACATACCCATAACTTTAAATCAATTGAAGATTTAGATAAATTTGAGCAGAGTTTTTAGCGTTAAAAAAATAGCCTAAACGGCTATTTTTAGCGAAAAACGGGATCAGGGTTTCTCGCGTTTAAAAAATAGCCTAAACGGCTATTTTTAGCGAGAAACGGGACAAGGAGCGAAGGCGACGCGGTCCCAGGGGCAAGTCGTCTTCGAAATCAAAATTTATTTTGATTGAGAAAAGCGACGAAGCGATAAATAATGTTAAAAAATTATTTAATTAAAATTAAAAATGGATAGAAAATCTTTTAAAAATTTAAATCAAATCAAAATTCCGCAACCCTTGGAAACTTTGAAAAAACTTATAATAATAAGTTTAATTTTATTGATTTTGATTTTAGCACTAACGCCTTGGCGTCAAACCGCTTCGGGCACTGGCTATGTAATTGCGCTCGATCCAAATAATCGCGCTCAAAATATTAACGCCTCGGTCAATGGTCGCATTAGCCAATGGTTCGTTAAAGACGGCTCTAGGGTCAAAGCCGGAGACAAATTAGTTGAAATCGTCGATAATGATCCGCAAATTATTGAGCGTCTTAAATTAGAAAAAAGTGCCAAAGAACGCAAATTTGAAGTCGCCAAAATCGCTTCCGACACTTCTAAATTAAACTTCAATCGCCAAACCGAATTATTTCAAAAAGGACTTTCATCGCGAAAAAATGTCGAGGATGCCAAAATTGAATATAAAAAATTATTATCAAATGTTGAGCATATTTCCGGCGAAGTTGCAGAAGCTTCGATAAAATTATCGCGTCAAGAAAGCCAATTAATCATAGCTCCGCGCGATGGCGTAATTTTAAAAGTATTGGCTTCGGATAGTTCAACCACGGTGAAAATGGGCGATAAAATTGCGACTTTTGCTCCAATTTTACAAGATCCGGCAATTGAACTCTATGTAACTGGCAACGATGTTCCCTTGATTTATAAAGGGCGTAAAATTCGTATTCAATTTGAAGGTTGGCCCGCCATTCAATTTAGTGGCTGGCCCGAAATTGCGGTTGGCACCTTTGGAGCAATTGTTGTCGCCGTTGATTCGGCGATTTCAGAAAATGGTAAATTCCGCATTCTTGCCGTCAAAGATCCAGATGAGAATTGGCCGGATTCACGTTTTTTAAATCACGGCGCCAAAGTTTACGGTTGGGTTTT
>JBIIBR010000106.1:0-5042 GCA_044239285.1 Rickettsiales bacterium
ACCCGATAATTTAATGCCTTTTTCGCCAACAAAACTATGAATTCCGAGAGGCAAATTCTTAATAAAATGCAATGCCGAATTATCTTCAATAATTTTTTCTACCGCCTCTGAAGTTATTGATTTATCAACATAAGCGATGTTCTCTAAAATCGTCCCCGAAAAAATAAAACAATCTTGCGAAATATAAGAAAAATTTTTGCGCAAATCGCTAAAAGATAAATTACGAATATCTTGTGAATTTAATGAAATTGAACCGCTATCAATATCATAAAATCTTAACAATAATTGTAAAATTGTGCTTTTACCCGAACCGCTGGAGCCAACAATGGCAATGCTTTGACCGGATTTTATTTCTAAATTAAAATTTTGTAAAATATTAAAATCTTTACGACTTGGATAAGAAAAAAATACATCCTTAAATTTTATATCAATATTTTTTGTTTCGATAAATTTTTCAGCATCAATTTTTTCTTTGACTGGAGATTTTATTTCAAGTAATTCAAAAATTCTTTCCGCCGATGCCGAAGCGCTTTGTAATTGACTCGCAATTTGACTAAGAGCCACAAGGGAAGTTGCCGATATTATTGAATAAAAAAGAAATGAAGATAAGTCGCCCGAGGTTATTTTATTATGAATAACATCTTGACTTCCGATTAGAATAATCACCGCAATTGAGCCAAAAGCTAAACATATTACCATCGCCACCATCAATGATTTTATACGAATTTTTTCGAGCGCAATTTTTAAAGAATTATCAACAAAATTATTAAAATTTCGCACTTCTTTATCTTCACATAAATAAGATTGAATGGTTTTAATTCCATTTACCGACTCTTCGATGTGCGACGAAACAAAAGATGAAGAAGCTTGCGCTTTATGTGACAAATTTTTTACCAATCTTCCTAAAACGAAAATCGGCATTGTGGCGATAAAAATTAGCAAAAAAGAAACTATGCTGAGCTTAGGGCTGGTAATGAATAAGAAGAACATTCCACCTAAAAACAAAATTAAATTTCTTAATAAAAATGAAATTGTGTTACTTAAAACATTGTAAAGAATTGCGGTGTCGACCGAGAGCCTAGAAACCACATCGCCGGTTTTGGTAATTTCAAAAAATTCCGCGGAAACGCGAATGACATGATCGTAAATTTTTTTTCGCAAATCGGCGATAACTTTTTCGGATGCAGAATTGATTAAGTAGGATCGGTAATATCCCGCTACCGACATAATTGCCACCGCCAAAACGAAAATTATTAAGATTAAATTTAATGAAAATTGATCGCGTTGAGCGAAGCCAAAATCGATTAAATATTTTATGGCTTTACCAAAAAATAATACCATTAAAGCCGTTATTAAAAGCGCTAATAAAGCAAAAAATACTTCTCTTTTATAAGGTTTAAAATAAGGAATTAATGCCGATAATTGGCGAATATTGCGAGTTTTATTTAAAGAATTTTGGGATGATTTTGACATTTTATGTTTGTCCAATTAAGCATCTTTTAAAGAGGAGTGTGAACCATCGCAAAATACGCCATTTTTCGTGTGTTTACAACCGCAAAAATAAACTGTTTTATTTTCTTCGGCAATATAGGAAATCGATTTCATAACGCTAGTTCCATCTGGGTTTTTATGCGCCTTGTGAGCGCCGTCGCAAAAGGGTTGGTTTGCGGATAAACCACAAGAGCACCACGAATATTTTTTGCCAGCTTCGACTTCAATTTTATAAGAAGATTTTTGAGAAATTTTTGGTAAAATATTGGTCATAATTTAAGATATAATTTTGTTTAAATCCTCAACATCATAAATGTCGAAATTTAATTGTTGCATCTTCTCATAATATTGTAAATCTTTTAATAATTTTATTTCATTTTTACTTGGAACAATAATTACTATTTTATGAGAACTATAATTATTTCTTTCAGAAGTTATAACCCGATTTATAAGCTCATTATATCTATGATTACTTAGGAGCATTAAATATCTTTTAAATTTTATATTAAAATTTTCTTCCGCCATTTTATCATTTTTGGCTTTGCTAGCGAAATATTCAAAAATGTAGTTGGTGCCTTTAAAATCAAGCATAAAAAGCTTGTCATTTTTTATAAAAGCCACTTCGCACAACATCAATTTGGTTTTTTGTTCATCAAAATTCGTTGGTGTAAAAATATTGTCGCCAACCACAAAACCTTTATTTTTAATTGAATTAACGACTTCGACTATTAAATTTTTTGCAACTTCACTATTCGCCGGCTGAAATAATTCATGAAATCTAAAATCTTCTTTTTCTTTAATTACTTGATTTTGCGTTGAATTAAATTTGGCAACAAAATCAGAAACATTTTGATTAATTTTCGATATCAAAGTTTGATTTTCTTTGGCATCTTTTTTATAGGTATCGCTGATTTTTTCATACAGATCTTTGCTTAGATTTTTAGCGGTCTCGTGAGAATCATTAACGATATTTAAAATGGCATTAGTTATTTCATTATGAACCGATTCATAATCTTTATTTTTTTGATTTAATATTTCATATTTTTTCTCAAAATCGCTTCGCAATTCCATTTCTTTTTCTTTTTCTTGCCTAACTTTTCCAACTTCAATTAAAAGCCCTTCGACCCTATCTTGATAGCCCTTTATCGAACTTAATAATTTTGCATCAAATGATCTTAATTCCGTAGTTTGCAAATCAAGTTTGCCCTGCAAATCTTTGATTTCCTTAGTTGAATTAATTCTGTAATTAGAATAACGAAAATAAACATACAGCATCATGATTGCCATGCCGATATTACTGATGATAATATAATACATTTTTATTAAATTAAATTTAATGATAGATTATCTATTAACCTAACTCCCTCTAAATAAACCGCAATAAATATTCGCCGTTTTTGCGAAGAAAATAAATTCATATTCAATTTAAGATTATCTTCATTTCTAATTTCAAGATAATCAATTTTTTCAAAACCATTTGCTAATAATTCCCGTTTTTTTTCTTCGATTATTTGTGGATTAATTTTGATTTCATTGAGAATTTTATAAAGCATTGAAGCCTTGATTTTACCAACCTTGGAAAGTCTTTGATTGCGCGATGACATCGCTAATCCTGAAGATTCTCTAACCGTTTCGACGCCAAATATTTCTAAATCAAAATTTAAATCCTTAACTAGCTTTTTTATGATCGCTAATTGTTGAAAATCTTTTTCGCCAAAATAAGCAAAATGCGGATTAACGATGTTAAATAGTTTGGTAATTATTAACGCAACACCATCAAAATGCCCTACTCTATCCTTAGCGCAAAGACAATCAACCATGTCGGTTGGAATAATTTTAAAAGAAAAATTTTCATCATAAATTTCAGATGTTGAGGGGTAAAATAACGCGTCAACATTCGCTTCTTCGAGCATTTTTATATCGCTTTCTAAATTTTGCGGATAAAGCTCATAATCTTTTATGTCATTAAATTGCGCTTTATTTACAAAAATACTTACGATCACAATATCGGCATTTTTTTTAGCATTATTTATTAAAGTTATATGACCGCGGTGAAGCGAACCCATTGTAGGAACAAAAGCGATTATTTTATTTAATTTCTTAGCTTCTTTTACAAAGTTTTTAATTGCCGAAATTTGCTTAAAAATCTTTAAATCTTGCATAATTTTTAGTTTTTTTGAAATTGCAAAACGCGAATTATTCCACTTAAATCTTTTTTGAAATCGATAAATTTAAAATTATTATTTTCAAAAATATTTTTTACATCTTGATGTTGATTATAACCTATTTCCAAAAAAATATCACCATTATTTTTTAAAAATTTTTGCGATTGCTCAGCGATTTTGCGATAAAAGTCTAAACCATCTAAACCGCCATCTAAAGCAATTCTTGGCTCATAAAGACGAACCTCGTCTTGTAAATTTTCAATATCATTGGTTGGGATATAAGGTGGATTAGAAATGATTATATCAAAAATTTGATCATGATGTAAATTTTTAAAAAGATCGGATTGTATAAAATTTAATCGAGGCAAAACTTGATTGATTTTGGCGTTTTTTTCGGCGATTAAGAGGGCTTTATTCGATATATCAAGCGCTAAGCCTAACCAATTTTCAAAATGCTTTAAGAGTGAAATTATCAAGCATCCCGAACCGCATCCAATTTCACAGATATTTAGTGAAGAAAATTTGTTAAATTTTTCCATGACCAACTCAACCAAAGCTTCGGAATCGGGTCGCGGATCCAAAACATTTTCATCGACATAAAATTTATTGGCAAAAAATTCACGATTATTTGTTAAATGGGTTAAGGGAATTTTTTTGGCTCTTTGATCAATTAAATCAAAATATTTTTTTTGATTATTTTCAGAAATATCAATCTGCAAAGCCTTGAAAACTATATCTTCTCTTGAAAGGGAAAGGACATATTGAATTAATATCCTAGCATCTAAAATAGCAGAGGCGACTGAATTCTTTTGCAGAATTTCAATCGCCTCTTTAAGAGCATTTTCAACTTTCACTTAGAGAAAATTATTAGAATTTACCCACGATTTCACGAACCGAAACTTCGTTCACTAAGAATTCAAGATTTTTTTCTCTCCTAACATCGAATTGAGCAATTTCATCTTTCGAAGCAGAATTTTTCAGTGCGATTTCATTAGAAATGTCATTCAATTTTTCAGATATATTATTTAAGAATATATCATAATTTTGAACTTGATTTTGTTGTTGCGATTGATCATTAATCAAATCGGCACCATTTGAAGGAATTGAGGGTTTCTTAGCTTCGGAAAGTTTTTTAAATTCACCCTTAAGTTGATTAACAAGACCAGAAATCTTTTCAACTTTTACCGTAATTCCACCAGATGGATAATTATCATCAGATGAATTAATGACATCACCTGTAATGTTAATTTTGAACAATTCATTACTTAATTCAACATTGTTGATTTTGATATTTTGGACATATTGAACTGGTAATTCTTGAATCTGAGTTGGATCAGATGGCGGAGTTTCAGCTTGCTCTTGTTTAACCGATGGAGTAAGGGTTAT
>JBIIBR010000107.1:0-4985 GCA_044239285.1 Rickettsiales bacterium
TTGATAAACATTTCATCTTTTTCGAAGAAATAAATGAAGCATTTATCTGCAAAAAAAATTCCAAAAAATTAATCGCAAAAATTAACTTTTTTAACGAAAAAATTTGGATAATTTTTAATAAAAAATTCATAAGTTTTTTGTAAATCAATTTCATTATAAAAAATTGCAAAACATGAACTGCCACTTCCCGACATTTTCGCGCAAATTGGTGAAAATTTTTGTAAATTTTGTAAGATTTCAGATATTACTGGAGCCTTTGAAATAGACGGCTCTTCGAGGTCATTATCAAAATTTTGTAAAATTTCTTGTAAGGATTTTTCTAAAAAAATTCTTTCCGCAAATTTGGGTGAAAATTGATATTTTTTTTCAGCAAAATCTTGAAAAATTTCTTTGGTCGAAAGGTGAATTTTTGGATTAATTAAAAGTATTTTTAATTTTTTAAAATCATTTTTAAATTGTGAAATTGGCGACAAAAATTCTCCGCGACCACTCATTAAACAAGCTTCATTTTCAAAGAAAAAAGCGATGTCGGAGCCAAAATTTAGAGAAATTTTTTGCATGTCATTTTTTAATAATTTTAAAGCAAAAATTTCGTTCAAAATTTTTATAAAATATGCCCCATTTGACGAGCCTCCGCCAAGTCCGGCGCCGACGGGAATATTTTTCTGTAATGTGATTTTTAAATTTGAATTAATGTTGAAATTCTTTACAAAATAATCAAAAATTTTAGTAAAAAGATTGTTTTTGATGTCGATAAATTCGGCAAATTCACCGTTAATTTCAAGTGAAAATATGGTAGATTTTTCCACCGCTAATTCATCAAATAAATCGATTTTTGTGATTAGGGATTGTAGTTCGTGGAAGCCGTCTGGTCTTTTGTTGGTGATGTGTAGAAATAAATTAATTTTGGCGGGGCATTTGATTTTGTAGTTCATTTAAATTACAAATTTATTTAACGTTTAACGCCACCGCAAAATTATTTTCACCTCTTTTCAAAAACAAGAAAACTTTTTTATTTTTCTGGTAAGAATCTTTTACTAATTCACGAAAATAATCAACGGAATTAACATTATTTTGATTTACCGACAACACGATATCACCAATCATTATGCCTTTGTCATAGGCTTCAGATTTGTTGGTTACATCATTAATAACTATAGCTGTATCGTTGTTTTTATTATTTGGAACTTCACTTAAGGATAATCCAAGAATTTGTAAAGTTTTGAGAGATAATTTTTTTTCAATGAGTTTCGGTTCTAATTTTTTAGAATCAAATTTAGCCTCTTCTTCTTGGGCTCTTTCAATCATTAAATTAAGATTTTTAGCTTTGCCGTGGCGCCAAACTAAAACTTTAACATTTTTCCCGATTGGAGTGCGAGAAACAATTTTAGGCAGTGATCTCATGTCATCAATATCTTGTTCATCAAAACGAATGATAACGTCAGTTGGCAATATGCCCGCCTTATCTGCAGGACCGTTTACGACCACATCGCTTACAAAGGCTCCACGAACTCTTTCAAGGCGCAATGAATCTGCGAGTTCTGGAGTTAAATCTTGAACCGAAACGCCGATCCAACCGCGAGAAACTTCGCCTTGATCACGAAGTTGAGAAATTATTTCCGCCTGATGGTGAATAGATTGCTGAACTAATCCCAATTACTTCGCCATTTGAATTAAATAATGGACCGCCCGAATTGCCTTTATTGATAGCGGCGTCGGTTTGAATATATTCGTCAGATTGACCATTTTTGATATCGCGTCCGCGTGCTGAAATTATGCCAATCGAAACTGAACCGCCAAGCCCATAAGGGTTGCCAATTACAATTGCCCAATCGCCAATTCTAGCCTGATTAGAATCGCCAAATTTAGCATATTTTAACTCTCTATTAGCATTGATTTTAAGTAAAGCTAAATCAGTTTTTTTGTCGATACCGATCATCTTGGCTTTGTATTTTGAGCCGTCATTAAGATTAACGTTAATGTCGCTTGAATCTTCGATTACATGACCATTGGTGACGATATAGCCATCGCTTGAGATTATGAATCCGGAACCAATTGAGGTGATTTTTCTTCGCGAATCGAAATCGCGATTGGCAAAGGAGTCATTATTTTTCTTTAGATCTTCAACGATTTGCAATCTATCTTCGTCGAGAGAGTTGCGATTATTGTATAAATCTTGAGAAGTGGAGATATTGACAACGGTTGGAAGGAGCTCGTCTATTGTGTTAGCAAAGCTTGGAATGAGTTGATTTTTGTAAGGAATTTGATTGGCTTTATCTTTTTTTAAATTATTAACTTTTTTAACCTGAGCAAGTGATGCGGAAGGAAAATTAATCGATAAAAATATTGTCAATATTGAAAAATAACTAAAAAATATTTTTTTCATGAATTGTTAATTTTTAGAGTTGTTGAAATATTTAAAGAAGTCGCTATCGGGTGAAATTATCATTTTAGTTTTATCATTGCTAAATGCCGTTTTGTAGGCGCTCATTGAACGATAAAAATCAGCAAATTCAGGGTCTCTTCCAAATGAATTTGCGTAAATTTTGTTGGATTCACTTTCGCCATTACCACGCATAATGTCTGAATTTTTTTTGGCTTCAGCGATGATTATAGTTTTTTCTTTATTAGCTTCGGCACGGATTTTATCGGCTTCTTCCGCACCTTTAGCACGAATTTCACGAGCTTCTTTTTCTCGTTCAGTTTGCATTCTGGCATAAATTGCATCGGAGTTTTCCTTAGGCAAATCAGCTCTCATGATACGAACGTCGATAATTTTTATACCAAAAATATCAGAAGATGAGCCAACCGCATCTTTAATTTTTTTCATAATATTGCCACGATTTTCGGTGAGCAATTCATTGAGCGTAACTTCTCCAATTACTTGACGCAAACTTGAATCGAGAATCCCCGAAAGCTTGCCAGACAAACCGTAAGAGTTTCCGACCGTTGTATAAAATTTTAAAGGATCGATGATTTGGAACTTAGTAAAAGCGTTAATAATTAAACGTTTTTGATCGGAAGCGATAACTTCTTGCTCAGGAAGAGCAAGATCAATAATTCTTTTTTCAAAGAAAATAGCATTTTGAATGAAGGGCATTTTGAATTTGATTCCCGGAGTGTCGATAGCACGAATTGGTTCGCCAAATTGCAGAATCAAAACTTGTTGACGTTGATCAACGGTAAAAAATGAACTTTGGAAAATTATTAAAGCCAAAGTGGTGATTATTAAAATTTTTTTTGTAGATTTATTCATATTTCTAATTTGCCGTTTTAATATTTTTATTGAGATCATTTAGCGGGAAATAGGGCATTACACCTGATTTACCAGCACTTTTGTCGATATAAATTTTATCAGCGTCGCCGTAAATTTTTTCCATAGTTTCGAGATAAATTCGACGTTTAGTAACTTGTTTAGCTTTAGAATATTCATTGTAAACCGCTAAAAAGCGCGAGGCTTCACCCTGAGCATTGGCAACAACTTGTTTGGAATAAGCTTCAGCTTCTTCTTTCATTTGCGAGGCCGTTCCTCGAGCTCTTGGGATTATGTCATTAGCGAAAGCTTGCGATTCGTTAATTTCTTTTTCTTTATCGGCTTTTGCGGTTTGAACATCGCGGAAAGCAGCGATAACTTGTTCAGGCGGATCGACGCGACGCAATTGCACTAAAACCACTCTAATTCCAGATTTGTAAGAATCTAAAACATCTTGAAGTAAGATTTTAACATCTTGTTCAATTTGCATTTTTCCATCGGATAAAGCTTGTGCTATTGGAGTGCGAGCGATAATTTCACGCATCGCGCTTTCTGCCGATTTACGAATTGATTGATTAGGTTCGGCAATATTGAAAACATAATCTTTGATATCAGAAATTTGCCATTGCACTTGAAATTGAATATCGACAATATTTTCGTCGCCCGTCAGCATCAAGCTTTCGGCGTTAAAATTACGCTCATCGCTATTGCGAGATTTTTTGTTGGAAGAGAAACCAAATTCTTCGGTGTTGACATTAGTTACACTTTTTTTGATTACTTGACCGAAAGGGAATGGGACGTGATAATTCAAGCCCGGTCCAGCAATTTTATAAAATTTTCCGAAATAAAGAGTGGCAGCGTTTTCATCGGGTTCAACCTTATAAAAACCAAAAGTTAAATAAAGTAAAACTATACCTAAAAATACGAGTCCAATACTTGATTTTGTTGGGTTTTCCTGATTTTTAGTATCGTTGGTAAATTTTTTAATTTTCTCATTTAGAATTTTAAAAAATTTAGTAAAAATATCTTCGTAATCCGGTTGCTTGTTGTTGTTTTGGTTGTTGCCAAAAGGATTCTTCGAAGATTTTTCTTTATTATCCTCTTTAGGTTTTTTGTTATTTAAATTTTCACCATTATTGGAGCCACCATTTTGACCCCAAGGACCCCAAGGTCCACCAGACCCATTCGAGTTTTTTAAATTTGTAAAAAATAGCCTTAGCATCGAAAAAAATATTTGAAATTATTAATTATTTTGTTCATATTAGTTATATTCAATATCAATTTCAATTAAAATTTTTAGATGTCAAACCAAGATAACAAAACCTTAAAAGATTTCATGGAAAAAATTCCAAATGTGGTGGGGGTCGAGAAAATTATTTTGGTCGCCTCGGCAAAAGGTGGAGTCGGCAAGTCAACAGTGGCTTGCAATTTGGCGATATCGATGGCGCAAAGTGGCAAAAATGTGGCATTGGTTGATGCCGATATTTACGGTCCTTCCGTTGCTCATTTACTTGATTTGAAAGACAAGCCCGAGCTTATAAATAATTTATTGCAACCAATTTTAAAATATGGTTTAAAAATAATTTCGATTGCTAATTTAGTTGATGCTAATCAAGCTGGAATTTGGCGTGGACCAATGGTTACCAAGATTTTATATCAATTGATTCGAGCGGTTAATTGGCAAGCCGATAATAAAAAAGTCGAGGTGATGATTATCGATATGCCTCCGGGG
>JBIIBR010000212.1:0-3611 GCA_044239285.1 Rickettsiales bacterium
ATTTAAAAATATTAATTAAGTTCGAGCTATGTTTCAAAGGGCTTTGGCGGTGGTTTGTATTATTAAAATTTAGGCGAAGTTTTTAAATGGCGATGGGGTTTTGAAACTTTAATTTATAAACCATAATAAATCTATAAATTGTTTTTTGAATTTTATTTTTGTTCCAAATATTTTTCCCCAAAAACCCCCCAACCTCCGAAATCTCACTAAATATAAAGTAAAACTTAAGGTATTGAAAAGGGGAATTTTATTGTGGCGTTATAAATCAGAGTTTAATTTTGACGATCATCATCGGTTTTATATTTTTCTAATTCTTTTACTAAATCATCATAAAGGAAATCAATAACTCTTATACTTTCAGAATTTATATTTTTATCTATAGCTTTAATATAATCCGATAGTTTTCTAGCGCCAATATTAGCAGATATTCCTTTTAGTGAATGAATATTAGAATTTAACATATCACTATTTTCCGCTTCAAAATATTTTTTAATTTTTAAAATTATTCCCGCACTGTCTTCAATAAATAAATCAATGATTTTTATTCTTTCTTCTTTGTCAAAATTTTTGATAAATTCAGTATTTAAAATCAAATTATTAGACTCATATTTGCTAGAAATTTTAGAGTTTTCAACAATATTTAAATCTTCAATCATAACATCTTTTGAGAAAAAATTGGCAAAAATTTTAATTAAATTTTCGAAATTATTTCCTTTAACAAAATAATCATTTATTTCCGCTTTAAAATATTCATAAATAGTGCTTGGCGTGCTGTCTCCGCTCAATGCTATAATTGGAATTTTTTCGTTAAAAGGAATAGAATTTTTACGCTCGATAGCCCTAATTTCAAGCACCGCTTCATCACCATCAAATGGAGGCATATTAATATCGGTAATTATGGCGTCAAAGCTTGATTTTCCATGATTATCCAAGCTTTCTTTGTAAAGCGTAATAATTTCTTCGCCATTTTTTGCTTCGACCGAAATAACTTGGTATTTTTCTAGAATTTTTTTCGTCATAATTCGATTGAGATCTTGATCGTCGGCTAAGATAATTTTTTTACCCTCCAAGACCTTAAAAATATTATCTTTATCGCTTCCTAAATAAGAAAAATCATCATCATAATCTAATATTAATTTGGTAATCGACCTCATTAAAATATTGCTCGGAACCGTCTTGTTGATATAAATTGTAAAATCGTTCTGGGAACTTTTTTTAGCAATCTCATTGTAAAAAGTTTCATAGGATAAGGATGTGGCGGCAATGATTGGAACATCTTTATTGGTTTTCTTAATTTTTCTACTAGCTTCAATGCCATCTATATCAGGCATTTGTATGTCCATAATTATCAAATGATAATTGTTTTTTTCAGCCTTGGAAATCGATTCTCTTCCGCCATTAGCGACATCGCAAATCATCGCCGGCAAATATTTTTCAATTTTAGTTTTTAAAGCGATCAAATTAATTTCATGATCATCAACCAAAAGAATTCTTTTCTTTTGCGAATGAAGATTGGTTTGGATTACGTTTTCTTCCGATGGATATGGAAATAATAATGAGAATTTTGTCCAGCCTTGTTTGCCATCGCCATATTTCGATTCGCAAATAATATCGCCATTAAAAATTTTCATATTTTTCTTGCAGAAAGCTAGACCCAAACCAGTTCCGCCCTTTTTACTAAAAGTCGAAAAATCTTTAAATAAATTATCTATTTTTTCTGGCCTAATTCCCGGACCATTATCAAGAAAATAAATAACATTAAAAATTTTACCTTTTATTTTCTTTTGCTCGAAGCCAATTCTTATGGTTAAATCGGCAAAATTAGCCGAATAATAAAGAGAGTTTTTTATCAAATTATTAAAAATAAAATAAAATCTTTCGAGTATAGTTTTAAAATAAAAATTCTTTAAATTTTTGTCTTCGGGCAAATCAAAAACAATCCTAGAAAGATTTGACTCGGCGTTCTGATAATATTTTTGAATTATGGTAATTATTTCTTGCGGTTTTAGATAAACAAATCGCGATTCATCAATCGATTTTTCACTCATATCACTAAGCACCAAATCAATAATATTATTTGCCTCCTTAATTGATTGCGATATAGATAAAACATAATCGGAAAGCACATTTTTTTCATTCTCAGAAATTTGAGAATTGTTAGTAATTTTTTCAATTAAAGTTTTGTCATTAATTGATTTTTCAATAAGCTTTATGTCTTCTTGATAAATCATGTTTTTTTTGAGTTGATGAGCAAAGCTTTCAATTTGCATTGAAACGGTGTTAATGTTGTTGAGCGGATTTCTAAGTTCATGGGCAATCGAGCCGGCTAAAGATCTAAGAAAACTGCCCTTACGCTTTTCAAAATCACCCTCTTTGGCTTTGGATAAAAACAGCGTTCCCGATAAGAGTGCCAATGGCACAAGTGTTAATATTTGTAATATTTCTATAATGGTGGTTTTTAATTCCATTCCCGAATATAATTCAAAAAAAACATAACCAAAAAACAAGCCGAAGCCTAGAATTAACAATATTAAAATGATGTTGGAGATAAATAAAATTACTAAAAAAATCATTATCGTTTCAACCACTAGCCACATCTTAGAAATATCATTCAAGAGCATGATGTAAGTGAAGGTAATCGGCAAAATCCACATTACCCAAAAATACCAAAAAACGGTAACGAATGGTTTAATTTTTATATATTTGGTGGCGAGATATAATAAATAAATTATTAATAATGAGCTTAAACTTGAGCTGAATCGAAAAAAAACACTATCATGTTTTTCATGCAAAACATAATAAGATATAAAATAATACATTGGGTGAGCAATGAAGGAAACTATGGCTCCCCAGAACATGTTATATTGGCTTCTATTAAAATCCTCATTTAAAAATTGAATGATTTTTTGAGGGGCATTTCTTAACATATTGTAATATTTTTAATATTTTAATCCACAATTCTTCAACAAAATATTATTGGCGCGAATCAATCTTTTTAAAATAAAATTTACAATTTTATCAAGGTAAATAAATAATTGATCAAAATGTAAATTGTAAAAAACAGTTAAAACCGTAATGGCTATTTTTATTTAGTAAATTTGAAAATGATTATAAATTTTGTAAGTTTATTTATGATTAAAAATGAATCTTTTTTTAAAAAAAATATGTTATTAAATTTTTTTCAAAATAGATTTTTACTAGATTTATATACTTTTTGATTGCTTATTTTTTTGGAAGAAAACTACATTAAAAATGAAAATAAATTAAATTTTTTTAACTTATTTTCATTTTTTTAATAATATTAGAATTGTTTTTTCAACGCTAAAGAGATGACGTCAACCGAGGTTTTGAATTTTCCCAAAACTGTTCCCTCACCTTTCAAACCATAATCTGTCATATTGATTTTTGAGGTTTTGTAAATTTGATGAACATAAGCCAAATCAATCTCAAGACCATCGCCAAATTTATGATTTAAACCGGTAGCAATCCAATATTTATCAGCGCTTGGAACTCTTGGTTCACGATTTCTATCATTCATTGCTTCTTTTTCATAAGCTAAACCAGTGCGCAATAAATTATTTTTATTTAAAGCGTAATTAGCACCGATTGAG
>JBIIBR010000110.1:0-4811 GCA_044239285.1 Rickettsiales bacterium
ATATTTTTAGCTTTGTTGTTGTAAAGCCCAATTGTCGAAATATATTTTTTCAATTTTTCTTCACCAAGATCAAGCATTTTTTGCGGATTATCCGCTATTTTAAAAAGATTTTTTGTAGCTTTATTAACCCCAATATCAGTGCTTTGCGCCGACAAAACCACCGCCACCAGTAATGTAAAATTATTGGTAAATTCTAATTCAGTTTTAGGTTGAGGATTATTTTTTTGCCAAATTTCAAAAATCTGGTTTACGGATTTCTTAAGCATTTTTTTTAAAAATTGCAATTTTGATTTTACAAATAAAATTTTTTTTCTACTTTGATTTTTACTTTCAATAATTCAAAAAGATTTTTTCTATTTTACATGAATATTAGCGACATAAAACAACAAAAGAAAGTCCATTTTATTGGTCTCGGCGGTATTGGCATGAGTGCCTTAGCATTTATTTTGCGCAAATGGAATATTCCAGTTCAGGGATCTGATTTGAGAGAAAATTATTTAACGCAAAAAATTCGTGATGCGGGAGCAACATATTTCGTTGGTCATGATGAAAAAAATCTTACCGATGACGTTTCATTGGTGGTCGAAACTTCGATTATCAAAAGCAATAATCCTGAAATTTTAAAAGCTCAAAGTCGCAATATTCCAATCTTGACTCGCGCTCAACTTTTGGCAATAATAATGCAAGAATATAAAGGTATTACTATTGCCGGAACGCATGGTAAAACTAGCACGACGGGCATGGTTTCAATGATGCTTGAATCGAATAATTTTGATCCAACCGTAATTAATGGCGGAATAATTCATCACTTTCAAAGCAATTCTAAAATTGGTTCGGGCGAATATTTGGTTGCCGAATCAGATGAATCGGATGCTAGTTTTGTTATTTTACCAAGCTTCATCGGAGCCGTTACCAACATAGAGCCAGAGCATCTTGAATTCGCTGGATATAGCGGAAGTTTTGAAAAACAAAAAGCTTGTTTTGAAAAATATATTACGCAAATTCCGCAAAATGGTTTGTGCGTTTTGTGCATTGATAGTCCCGAAGTTGAAAAAATTTATAATAAAATTTTACCAAATCATAAAAATTTGGTAAGCTACTCTATCAAGAAGTCCGCCGACATTATGGCAAAAAATATTAAAATGGATATTAAGGGATTAACTTTTGATATTCATTTTAAAAATGGCGAAATTATTGAAAATGTCAAAATGCCAATCTATGGCGAACACAATGCCAGCAATGCTTTAGTTGCGGTTGCAATTGCTAAATTTTTGAATTTAGATATTAATCAAATTAAAAAAGGTTTAGCAAGTTTTACTGGCGTTAAGCAAAGATTCACTAAAGTTGGTGAATTTAATGAGGTTTCAATAATTGATGATTACGGCCATCATCCAACCGAAATTTTAGCAACTTTAAAAACCGCCAAAAATTTGGTAAAAAATAATCAAGTTATTTGCGTTTTTCAACCGCACAAATACTCACGCATTCACGATTTATTTAACGAGTTTTGCCATGCTTTTATTGATGCCGATTGCGTAATTGTTTCCGATATTTATTCGGCATCGCAAGCGCCAATTGAAGGCATTACTCAAGATGCAATTATTGCAGGAATTAAAAAAACTGGCCATAAAAATGTTATAAAATTAAATCATGAAAATGAATTGGCTTCAATTCTAAAAAATCGAATTAATAAAGGTGATTTGGTTTTATGTACTGGTGCGGGGACAATCAGCTCATGGGCTTATAAGCTTGAAGAGCAATTAAAAAATTTATAAAATGTCATTATTAATCACAGATTTAGACACTAAAAACGCAATGATTGAAACCTTTCCCTTGGTTCATCAAATCTATAAGAAAATGGATTATAAAGCCTTTGAAATTGCCCTCGACGAGATGATTTTAAATAATAATTATAAAATGGTTGCCGGATTTATTGATAATAAATTAGTGGCGGTATCGGGTTATTGGATAGCGCGAATGCTATATTGCGGACGCTATTTACAAGCTTCAAATTTAGTGGTTGATGAAAATTTTCGTGGTCGCGGAATTGGTAAAAAAATCCTTAATTACCTTGAAAACAAAGCTCGAAACTTAGGTTGCGATAAAATGGCTCTTGATTCTTACACTGAAAATAAAAAATCTCATTCTCTTTATTTTAACGAAGATTTTTATATCCGAGGCTTCCATTTCATGAAGGATTTGGATTAAAACTCGCGATTAGCCAAATCTAAATGTTGCGGGGTGCCGACATGAAAGTAATCGCCCTTTAATTCAACTCCCTCAATGCGATTTAAAATATTTACAGAATTCACGGCGGTTTTATAAAATTTTCCAACCGAAAAACATTTTTCATAATTGCCAAGCAAGACTCGTGGATTAAGGATCTGCAAGCCGACATAAACATGACTCATCGAAACTTTTTGTTCATTTTGTGATTTTTTATGATGTAATTTTTTACCGATTAAATTGAAATCTCCAAAAGATTGCGAACCGCCATCATAACCCCAATAATCTTCAACTTTTTTTAATCCGAGTAAAAAATCATGCGAGTTAATATCAAAATTTTCACTTAAAAAATCTATATCTGAAAAATTATTTTGATCACGCCACAAAACATCGCCATTCAAGGTTAAAAGCGGTTTATCGATATCAATTTTATCGAGCGCATAAACCAAACCGCCTCCCGTTTCAACTTTTTCTACTTCACGCGAAAGAATAATTTTCGGATTGTTTAAAGATTGAATGTGTTTTTCAATTTCATCAGCTAGATAAAAAGCATTTATAATAATTTTTTCTAAAGAAGAAATTTTTTGCAATTTTTCTAAAATATAATCGAGAATTTTTTTATTTTTTACTTTCAAAAGTGGCTTGGGAGTAAATTCGGTAAGTGGTCGCATTCTTTCGCCACGTCCGGCACAAAAAATAAAAGCTTGCGTAATTTTGGTCATATTATTTTAGGTTTTGTTAGGAAATAATTGTGTTGCAGTGGCTCCGCCCTCAATTTGATAAGTTAAAACTCCACCCGATTGCGCCGTCCACAATCTTTTGTAATAGCCATTAAGCTCAATAAGGTCTTCGTGGCAACCATCTTCAACTATTTTGCCATTGGAAAAAACTAAAATTCGATCCATCATTTGTAAAGTTGAAAGACGATGTGCAATTACTAAAGTTGTTTTATCTTTCATCAAACTTTTCAAGCTTTCTTGAATTATATTTTCATTAACCGAATCAAGTTGACTAGTCGCTTCGTCAAGCACTAAAATTGGAGCATTTTTGAAAAAGGCGCGAGCAATTGCAATTCTTTGACGCTGACCACCCGAAAGCTTGATACCGCGCTCTCCGACTTGAGAATAATAACCCTCGGGCATCGCTTCAATAAATTTATGCGCCGAAGCTTTTTGTGCCGAAGCTTTAACTTTTTGCACAAGCTCTTCTTTGCTTAACGGCTCTTTATTTCCGTAAGAAATATTTTCGATTAAATTGCGATGAAATAAAATTGCCTCTTGCGGAATTACGCCAATTGCTTCATGCAAAGAATCTTGCGAAACCTTGGAAATATCTTGATTATCAATTAAAATTCTACCCTCTTTGACATCATAAAAACGCAATAACAAATTTATAAAAGTTGATTTTCCGCTTCCAGAGCGCCCAACCAAACCAACTCTCTCTCCCGCCTTTATTTTAACCGATTTATCACTAAAAAGTGGATTACTATCATCATAAGAAAATTTAACTTTATCGAAAATTATTTCACCTTTGGAAACATGAATTTTTTCTTTGCAATCCTTGACTTCACGAGCTTTTTCAATAACTTCCAACGCCTCTTTAATCACACTAAATTCTTCAAGAAAATTACGAATTTGTTTCATCGCATCTTGAATAATATTGTGTAAAAAATTATTGATTCCAAAAATCAAAATAAAATCGCCGACGGTAACTTGTTGATTAGCGTAAAGCCAAACTAAATAAGAAAAACACAAGATAAAATAAAAGGATGAAATCAGCCCCAAAACGGTGTAATATTTATTTAAATAAATGCCTCTTTGCGAATAAAGATTGGCAAATTTTTTCTGAAATTTATCAACGCGATTAAGCTCAAATTTGGCGCTTGAAAATAATTTTATATTTTGAATATTAGCAAAAATATCAACAATATTTCCCATAATGCGACTTTGTTGATTAGCCACATTCATTGAGACTCGATTGGTGATTAGCGCAGATCGGTAAGCTATCGGAATAATAATAATCACCCACACAATTAATCCGATGGCGAAAAAATAATTGATCGAACTAAGAACGAGAAATGCGAAAAAAACCGCCAAAATTCCGCCGACAAAATTATATAAAAATATTTCGATAATTTTTGGAGTTGAATTAAATAAATCTCGAACCTTATTTACCAAAGATCCAGAAAAATTATTTTGAAAAAAATGATGTGATTGATTTAAAAGTTTTTGAATTGATTCATGGGTAATTTGATGGCGCAATTTTGGCAAAAACATTGTCCACGCATAATCAGAAATTCTTAAAATTATACTCGGTAAAACTATCAAGAAAGCAAGTAGCATCATGATGTCAATGGTCTCTTGAATAACTAGACTATGTTCCGTAACTATAATTTTATTTAATAAAACTTTTGAAACAAGTGGCACCAAAGAAATGTTGATCGCCATGAAAATTATTACAAAAAAATGTAAAAACAAATAAAGTTTGAAGGGTTTAATTGAGCGAATAATGAAAGAGAAAACCTTTTTACTATTAGTCATCGCATTAAAATAGGGTTTGTGAATATTTAAAATATTTTATGAAGA
>JBIIBR010000211.1:0-4725 GCA_044239285.1 Rickettsiales bacterium
TCTCAACCGAACCTATCATCAGAAATAAACGTAGTTCCAGGATCACCTTTGCAAGCATCATTAAATTTTCTAGGAAGAATTCCAAATCCTGAAACTGATCAACACCATCAAACACAATCACACACACTTTTATCAACACCATTAATATCTCAAGAAATAAACGTAGTTCCAGGATCACCTTTGCCAGCATCATTAAATTTTCTAGGAAGAATTCCAAAAGAACAACCAACTTCACCACCATCATCAACGATTAAAATTATGACCCAAGGGAATGAAGTGGTTAATGCTGAAAATTTACAAAATTATGAATTTGGATCAAGTTTTGATGTTAAAGATAAAAGATTAGATAAAGTAGCAGGTACAGCATATTTAATTTAGTAACTTTTATTACCCCTCATCACTAATCTTAGAGAAATCTGGGCTGGAATAATTATCGGGTTTTTCGATGGGGGATTTTTTTCCGCAAGAAAAAACTCCAAAAATCACTAAAAAAATCATTAAAAATTTACATTTATTTTTGAAATTTTTGGCAAAAATTTTTGGACAAAAAATAATTTTGATAAAATTTTTAAACATGTTTTTTAAATTTAATTTTAATGATTTTTTGTAAAATTATTATTCTTAGAATCATCCCTCAACCTTTAAATTAATTGTAAAAAATTTAAAAATTGAAATGATATAATAATCTATTTTTTTAAATATTTTTGTGCTTCAATAATTTGTTTTTTAACCATTATTGGTGCGGTTCCGCCATAACTTTCTCTTGAATTAACTGAACTTTTAACATCGAGAAAATTAAAAATATCTTTGCTAATTTTTTTCTCAATTTTTTGTAAATCACCAAGCTTTAATTCGTGAAGTTGTAAATTTTTTTCTTCCGCCATTTTGACGATCGAGCCAGTAATATGATGGCTTTGGCGAAATGGGATTTTAAGATTTTTCACCAACCAATCGGCTAAATCGGTGGCGCAAGAATAATCGCTCGAAGCCATCGCCAACATTTTATCGCGATTAATTTTCATGTCGTCAATCATGCCCGCCATCACTTTTAAAGTGAGTTTAGAACTGTCGAGAGCGTCAAAAAGTGGCTCCTTATCTTCTTGCATATCCTTTGAATAAGTAAGCGTCAAGCCTTTCATCGTCGTTAAAAGACTAATTAACGCGCCGGCAATTCTGCCAGTTTTGCCACGAATTAATTCTGCCCCGTCGGGATTTTTTTTCTGAGGCATGATTGAACTGCCCGAAGTGAAGCGATCGGAAAGATTTACGAATTGAAATCCGCGACTCATCCAAATAATAATTTCTTCAGAAAGCCTTGATAAATGGCTAGCGACGGTGTTTAAGCAAAATAAAAATTCTAAGACGAAATCACGATCGGAAACACTATCCATCGAGTTGGAAGTAGGGCGGTCGAAGCCTAATTCTGTCGCAACAAAATGGCGATCAATCGGGTAAGAAGTGCCAGCCAAAGCGCAAGCGCCGAGAGGACATTCATTCATTCTTTTGCGTAAATCTTTGAGCCTTGATTCATCGCGTTTAAACATTTCAAAATAAGCTAAAAGATGATGCGAAAAAAGCACGGGTTGAGCGACTTGAAGATGAGTGAATCCGGGCATAATTACCTCGAGATTTTCGGCGGATTTTTTTACTAAATTTTTTTGTAAATCATCAATTAATTCTAAAATTTCATCGATATTTTCACGCACAAAAAGACGAAAATCGACGGCAACTTGATCATTTCTCGAGCGAGCAGTGTGAAGCTTTCCAGCCACATCACCAATAATTTCTTTGAGTCGCGATTCGATATTTAGATGAATATCTTCAAGTTCGATTTGGAAATTAAATTTTCCACTTTCAATTTCTTGTTGAATTTGGGTTAAGCCATTGACGATTTGCGTTTTTTCGCTGGCGGAAATAATTTTAACTTTTGCCAACATTTTGGCGTGAGCGATCGAGCCCGCAATATCTTGTTTATAAAGTTTTTTATCAAACGTAATCGATTGATTAATTTGTTGCATTAAAGTGGCGGGTTTTTCGGCAAATCTGCCTCCCCACATTTGATTTGAAGATGATTTTTTCATGAATTTTTTAAATAATTTTATTTAAATTCAATTTATAATTAAAAATAAAAAAATTTCAAATTAAAATTAACTATATTAAAAAAGAATCTATGTTTATTAAAAAAATTATTTTATGGAAAATTGGAATTTAAATTCTTATGGCGTTTTCGATCGCCGTAATATGAATAACTTTAAGCGCTGGTGGATTGATATTGATAAAATAAATTTTTCAATAATTTTGTCATTATTAATATTTGGCTTGATAATGACGGCAAGCTCTAGCCCTGTAATCGCCAAAAGAATTGATGTTGAAAAATTTTTCTTTTTAAAAAAACAATTAGTATTTGCTTTTGTAGCCTTAATTTTGCTGGTTTCTATTTCATTTTTAGATCGAGATAAAATTAAAGTTTTTGCAATTATTGGTATGGCGATTGCTTTTATTTTGTTGGTTTTGGTGCTATTTTTTGGAGCAAAAACTAAGGGAGCGACGCGCTGGATTTCGTTCTCAGGCTTGGCAATTCAGCCTTCGGAATTTGCCAAAACTTTTTTTATAGTTTTTAATGCTTATTGTTTGCAAAAATTTTATTTCGCTAAAGCTCAATTTAAATATGGAATATCATTTTTATCATTGTTAATTTTACTTACTCTTCTAGTGCTTCAGCCCGATTTCGGCATGACAATTTCTTATTCGGCAATTTGGATGACGCAATTATTTTTATTCGGATTGCCTTGGGGCTTGATCGCCACTTTAATTTTTTTCGTAATCGTCGGTGGAGTCGGAGCTTACTTAGGTTTGCCTCACGTTGAAGATCGCATTAACAGATTTTTAGATGCGGAACAGAAAAATTATCAAGCCGATAGAGCGATTGATGCCTTCGTCAATGGTTCGTTTTTTGGCAAAGGTCCGGGTAATGGAGTGGTTAAAAAATTTATTCCCGATGTTCACACTGACTTCATTTTTTCGGCGATCGGCGAGGAGTTTGGCATCGTTTCCTGTTCGATTATTTTGCTACTTTTTTTATATTTAATTACACGAATTATTAAAAGAGCGATGGAGGAAGAAGATTTGTTTGTTTATCTTTCTTTGTGCGGTTTGATGATGCAATTTACCATGCAAGTTATTGTGAATACGGGGGTTAGTTTAAGCATTTTCCCGACCAAAGGCATGACTTTGCCATTTATAAGTTATGGTGGCTCGTCATTGATGGCAACGGCAATTTGTTTTGGATTAATTTTGGCGTTTACGAAACGCAAATATCATCGCGATGTAGATTATGGCAATGTCGGCAGCCTATAATAACGTTTTGAATCTTAAATGATGCGAACGAATTTTTCAGGTCTCGTCTTTGCGCGCCTACCTTAGAGTAGGCTTACGCAGACTCGCCTTCAAATTCACTCGCCTGATTTAAGATTGAAAACGTTATTTGCTACGCATTAAATTTGCTTCGCAAATTTAGGAAGAAGTTGAATCGCTACACGGCGAGTGAATCGCCGTATTCGCGATAAGATTTGGGTTTTTGGGAATTTTTTTGTTGATAAAGGCGCCTCGTCGCTTTTCTCAATCAAAATTTCATTTTGATTTCGAAGACGACTCGCGACTGGGATTGCGTCACTTCGTTCCTGATCCCGTTATTTGCTAAAAATAGCCGTTTAGGCTATTTTTTTAACGCAAATAACCTTCACGGCGAGTAAATCGCCGTATCCGCGATAAGATTTGGGTTTTAAGAAAAAGGTACCAGAAAAGGTACCAGGTTACTTTTTTATATACTTACTCGCAAAGCTTTCGGTGCCATCGCTCTCCCGCTTTTCGGGAGAGCAGATTCTAGGAACTTAACGGTAGTTAAGTTCCTAGAATCGAGAGGGGTCAAAAAACTTACAACATCAAAGGTTTTAAGATTATCACAAAAATTAAAACAAAAAAAATTCCAAAGATGGCGATTTCTTGATTTTGTTTTTAATCAACAATTTTTCCAAATTTTTAATTAAAAATCGGTGATTTTTTAAGTTATTTTTGTAATTTTTGTATGGTTTTTTTAGAAAAATTTAGAATATTTTTTATTTTAAAAACAAAATCAAGAAATCGTCTTTTTTGAAAAATTATTTTTATTTAATTTCTCTACCTCGATTCAAAACCTTTGATTATCTAGGCTTTTCTGACCCCCCACGGCTAAAAGTTTTAACTACCGTTAAAACATTTTAGCCCGCTCCCCCTCAAGGGGGGAGCTACAGCCCGTATGCGTTGTGAGTATTTTTGTAAATTGTAGGGGTGTAAGCCCTCAAGGGGGGAGCTAGAGCCCGTTAGCTTTACGAGTTCTATTAAAACTTGTAGGGGTGTAAGCCCGCAAGGGGAGGGTGATTAGACTGAGCCAGTTGGAGAAAAAGGTGTTTAAGCGATTGAGGGGAGGTAAGACCGATTTGCAAAATGCACCTTATGCATATTGCTTTTTATTCAACTGAATTTATCGAGTTTAACTCGTCAAAATAAAGACCGCTAAGGTTTGTTTTTGTGATTTGGAGAATTCGATTTTAAGGATTTGATTTTCTCTTTTAAAAATCGCCGAATGATTGGAGAATTCGGTTAAGTCCCAGCCCATTTGCGGAAGGGTTTCCGTGTAGAATTTTTTGATTGACTCAATCGAATTTTTTGATTGATAAGTTGAGGAAG
>JBIIBR010000112.1:0-4715 GCA_044239285.1 Rickettsiales bacterium
AAGATTTTTAAATCCCGAACGGGTTTCCATGCCCGATTTTGATATTGATTTTTGTCAATCACGACGCGATGAAGTGATTGATTATGTGCAAAAAAAATATGGCACTGATTATGTCGCTCAAATTATAACTTTCGGAAAATTGCAAGCACGCGCAGTTTTGAAAGATGTGGGTCGCGTCTTACAAATGCCTTATTCGCAAGTCGATCGCATTTGTAAATTAATTCCTTTTAACGCCATCGAAGCGGTGACACTGGAAAAAGCAATCGAGATGGATAAGGATTTACAACAAGCCATTCAAGATGATCCGCAAATTAATAAATTAGTGAGTATCGCTTTGAAGCTCGAAGGCTTGAATCGCCACGCTTCAACCCACGCCGCCGGCGTTGTGATTGGCGATCGCCCTTTGCATGAAATTTGTGCACTTTACAATGACGAGGGCTCAACCATGCCCGCAGTTGGCTATTCGATGAAATATGCCGAGTCGGCGGGCTTAGTAAAATTTGACTTTTTGGGTTTAAAAACTTTAACAACAATTTTAGAAACTGTAAAACTTGTTTACAAAACTCGTGCTATAAAAATTGACATCGCTCATTTAAAACTTGATGATAAAAAAACCTTTGAAATGCTTGCCAGTGGAGATTCAATCGGCGTTTTCCAAATCGAGTCTTCGGGCATGCGTTCAGTGCTTCGCCAAATGCGCGCCGATAAAATTGAAGATATCATCGCCCTGATTTCGCTTTATCGCCCGGGACCGATGGACAATATTCCAACTTACATTCGACGCAAACATGGCGAAGAAAAAATTTCTTACCCACATCCACTTCTCGAAGCGGTTTTGAAGGAAACTAACGGCGTTATTGTTTATCAAGAACAAGTGATGGAAATTGCCAAAATTTTGGCGGGATATAGTCTCGGAGGTGCCGATTTACTTCGTCGCGCCATGGGTAAAAAAATTAAAGAAGAAATGGATCAACAACGCAAAATTTTTGTCGAAGGTGCCAAAAAAAATAATGTTTCCGATCATCAAGCCAATGAAATTTTTGATTTGGTCGATAAGTTCGCGGGCTACGGCTTCAACAAATCTCACGCCGCCGCTTACGCCATGATTTCATATCAAACGGCATATTTAAAAGCTCATTTTTTACCAGAATTTTTAACCGCCTCGATCAATTTAGAAATTGACAATACCGATAAAATTAATATTTTTTTACAAGTCGCCAAAAGCCACAAAATTCCCGTTCTTGCGCCCGATATTAATCAAAGCCAAGCCGATTTCTCGATTGAAATTCTAAATTAAAATGGATTATAAAATCAAAATTAAACATATTAAAGAATCTTGTATTCTAACCAAGATTCCCAAGGATTCTCAGGGTTTTATTTCCGCCGAAATTTCACAAAATTTTAATAATTGTGATAAAATTTTTATCGCTCAAAATGATGCCGAAATTGAAATTATCAATCGTCAATTACGATTTTTTCATCCGTCGGAAAATATTTTAAATTTTTATGCTTGGGATTGCTCGCCCTACGACAGAGCCTCTCCGAAGCCTCAAATTTTAGCAAGTCGCATTAAAACCTTATATAATTTAACTTCGCGAATTGTCGATAAAAATTACTTTATCGTCACTTCGATTAATGCTTTGATGCAAAAAACCATCGCTTTAAACGACATCAAAAATTTAGGATTATTTTTACAAGTCAAAGCCAAAAATTCTTTGAATCAAATTAGCGAATTTTTAATCAATAAAGGTTATACGCGCCAATCCAACGCCAACAATGTCGGCGAGTTTGCGGTGCGTGGTGGAATTATCGATGTTGTCATGCAACAAGCGGGTGATTTAATTGGTTATCGCATTGATTTTTTTGGCGATGAAATTGAGTCGATTAAAATCTTCGATCCGATCAGTCAAATTAGCCATGAAAGCGTTAAAAGTTTTGAAATTTTGCCGATTAGCGAAGTGCTTTTAAATCAAAAAACCATCGAGAATTTTCGCCAAAAATATCGTCAAAAATTTGGCGCTTCAATTGATGATCAATTTTATCAAGCAATTTCTGAAGGTCGCACTTTTGATGGCGTCGAACATTGGCTACCAATGTTCTATCAGGAAAATTTAATAAGTTTTTTTGAATATTTAAAAAATCCGGTAATTTTTTTCGATGAAAAAATTTATAATTTAACGCAAGAACGAGAAGCTTTAATTCATGAAAATTTTCAATCACGTTTGCAAGAAAAAAATCACAAAAATTCAATAATTTACAATGCCATCGAGCCTGATTCTTTATATTTTTCGGCGTCGGAAATTGCTCAACAAATTGCACAAAAAACTCATATTGAATTTCAAACTTTTGATTCCACTAAAATCGACAATTCTAATCAAAGAATTATTGATTTAGAATTTAAAAATATTCCTGACTTCGCCCTCGCCTCTAGGACAAATAAACAAGATGTTATCGAATTATTGAAAAATTTTTTACAAAATTATTCGACCAAAAAAGTGGCGATTGCAGTTTTAAGCGAAGGTTTTAAAGATCGCTTGGGACGAATGTTGCTAGATTATAATTTAGCTTTAAATGATGTCGAAAATTTTGTCGATTTTCAAAAAATTAAATTTGGTAAAATCGCCAGCTTTACTTTTCCAACGCATTTTGGCTTTGAAACCAGCGACTTCATCATCATCGGCGAACAAGCTTTGTTTGGCGAAAAAATCGTCCGCAAAAAAATTTCCAAATCGGCGTCGGAAAGATTAATTGAAGAAAGTTTAAGCATTAATTTAGGTGAATTAATTGTGCATCGCGACCATGGTATTGGTAAGTTCGACGGCATTCACACTATTAGCGCGCTCGGCATTAAAATCGACATGATTAAAATTATTTATGGCGGTGGCGATACGCTTTTTGTGCCCGTCGATAATATTCATTTAATTTCACGTTATGGTGCCGAAAATTCTTTGGTGCAACTTGATCGACTCGGAGTTGCCGGCTGGAGAAATCGTCGCGATAAAGTTCGTAAAAAAATTAAAGTGGCGGCCGAAGAATTGTTGAAAATAGCGGCTTCGAGGCAATTAAAAAAAGCTCCAATTTATATTCCCGATCCGCATTTTTACGATGAATTTCGTGCTAAATTTGGCTTCGTTGAAACTGAAGATCAAATGCGTGCGATTGAAGAAGTTGAGCAAGATTTACAAAAAGCGACGCCAATGGATCGTTTAATTTGTGGCGATGTTGGTTTTGGCAAAACCGAAGTGGCTCTTCGTGCGAGTGCCATCGTGTGTAAATTTTCGCAAGTCGCCATCGTGGCGCCGACGACACTTTTGGTGCGTCAACATTATAAAAATTTTTGCAAAAGATTTGAGGGAACCGATGTTAAAATTGTCCAATTATCGCGATTAGTTGGGGTTAGCGAAGCCAAAATTGCGCGCGAAGAAATTGAAAATGGCAAAGCCAATATTGTGATCGGAACTCACGCTTTGTTGCATAAAAATCTTAAATTCCATAATTTGGGTTTGTTAATTATTGACGAAGAACAACATTTTGGCGTCGCCCAAAAAGAACAACTTAAAAAATTTCGCACCGAGATTCACGTTTTGACGCTTTCGGCGACTCCGATTCCGCGCACTTTGCAAATGTCATTAGCGGGAGTTAAAGATTTAAGTTTAATCGCCACTCCGCCCGTCGATCGCTTGTCGGTGCGAAATTTTGTGATGCCTTACGATTCGGTGATTGTTCGCGAGGCGGTGATGCGTGAATATAATCGCAGTGGTAAAGTTTTTTTCGTGGTGCCTCGAGTGCGTGATGTCGAAGAAATGGAGCCGAGATTAAAAATTATTTTTCCTGAATTGAAAATTATGCACGCCCACGGGCAAATGAATCCAAGCCAACTCGAAGAAATTATGAATGATTTTATCGATGGCAAAATCGACGTATTATTATCAACCACCATAATTGAATCGGGCATTGATATTTCTAGCGCCAACACCATGATAATTTACAAAGCTGAAATGTTTGGATTGTCACAACTTTATCAACTTCGCGGTCGCGTCGGACGCGGAAAAATTCGTGGTTATTGTTATTTCATGCTCGATAATAAACATAAAATCGCCGATGAATCACGCAAAAAACTTGAAGTTATGCAAAATCTTGATGCGCTCGGAGTTGGCTTTAGCATTGCTTCGCACGATATGGATATTCGTGGTAGTGGCAATTTACTTGGCGACGAACAATCGGGGCATGTCAAAGAAACTGGGGTTGAACTTTATCAACAAATGTTGGTCGAAACTATCGAAAAAATTAAAAATAATGAAGAATTTTCGACGGATGATATTCAAAGTTTTGAAAAAAATATTACCATTAAACTTGGAATTTCATTATTAATTCCCGAAGATTACATGCCCGATTTATCACTACGTATGAGCTTCTATAAGAAGATTTCTTACATTAAAAATAATCAGGATCGTGAAAATTTAATTAATGAAATGACCGATCGTTTTGGCAAAATCCCCCAAGAAATTTTAAATTTATTTGAGGTTGCTTTATTAAAAAATTTATGTCAAAAAGTTGGGGTGGAAAATTTAGAAATTGCCCATGACGGCTTTATTGTTGCCTTTAAAAATAATAAATTTTCGGGTGCCGAAAAATTAATGAAAATGATTTTTGAAAATAAAAATAAAATGCGTTTGGTGAGTGGGCAAAAATTGCTTTTCGTGACGAATTATAAA
>JBIIBR010000113.1:0-4714 GCA_044239285.1 Rickettsiales bacterium
CAATATTGCCATGTGCCAAGCCCTAATTGATAATGGGCTTTATGATCCAGTTGCTAAACAAGTTGGGGTTAATCTTTTTGGTAAAACAATTGTCTTTTGTGTTTCTCAAGCCCATTCTGCAAGAATTACTAATATTTTAAATAAAATTGCTCTCGAGAAATGGCCAAGTGTTTACAGCGATTCAAGTTTTGCAATTCAAGTAAGTTCGCAAGTGCAAGATGCTCAACAAATGTCGATTAATTTCGCTAATAATCAACTTAATGGCAGAGTTATAAATCCTGAAGGATATGAAAGCAGTAAAACTCGCATTACCGTCACCGTTGGCATGATGACAACGGGTTATGATTGCCCCGATATTCTTAATCTTGCTTTGATGCGACCAGTATTTTCACCAAGTGATTTTGTGCAAATAAAAGGACGAGGAACTAGAAAGCACCGCTTTGAATATAATGATTATAAGAATGATCCAATCATTGAGCAAAAAACTAAATTTAAGTTTTTCGATTTCTTTGCTTCATGTGAATATTTTGAAAAAGATTTTAATTATGACGAAGTAAAACCTCTGCCAAAAATTTCATCAAAAAAATCATTAGATCAAGAATCAAATCACCAAGAAAAATCGTCGCAACTAATTGATTTAGGTGAAAGTGATAAATTAAAAACAATTCAAGAAAGCGGTGAAGGTGTAATAATGCGAATTGACCGCGAAGGCTTTAAAAAAGTGATTATAGAAGATATTGTAGATAACGAAATTTTGAAAAATTTATGGCAAAATGGCGATGAACAAGAAGCTGAAAATTTTGTAAAAAAACATGTTTTTGATAAACCAAAAAACTTTTTTAATCTTGAAAAAATAAGAAAAACTTTTGATGTCGATAGAAAAATTTCTGTCAAAGAATTTTTGCAATATGCTTTTGGTGATAAAGAGAAATTTGAAACCAAAGATGAGTTGTTAGAATTGGAATGGGAAAAATTCGTCGATATTCACAACATTGATCAAAAAAATTATCAAGCCACCAAAAACTTTTTTAAAGCCTATATCGTTGATGAAGAAGTTCGAGAAATTATAAAAAATAATGAACCGCAACGCTTTAATTTCTGTCATTCATTTGACTTTGAAGATTATCAAAGTCTTAATAATTATAAAAACATCGTCCCGCAATATGTGCAGGATTATGCTACTCATTTAACAAATATTAATATTTAAAATGCTAAGCCAAGAAACTAAAAAACACATTGATAATGCTCGCCAAATTTTAGTAGGTGTTGTCCCTAATCCAAGTTCGCAAATTGATCAAATCACCAATGCTTTAATCTATAAATTCATGGATGATATGGATCAGGCTTCAATCAAGATTGGGGGCAATCCGAGCTTCTTCGTCAATGATTTAGAAAAATATTCTTGGACTAAATTGATGGATCAAAAAATCGGCAATCAAGAAAAAATGAATCTTTATTCCGAAGCCTTACAAAAATTTTCTTTAAGCCCGCAACTTCCCGAATTATTTCGCACTATTTTTAAATCGGCTTTTTTACCTTATCGCTCGCCAGAAACGCTTGGGCTTTTTTTAACCGAAATTGATTATTTCGATTATTCACACTCTGAAGAACTTGGCAATGCTTACGAATATCTCCTTTCAATTATGTCTTCGCAAGGCGATGCCGGACAATTTCGAACTCCCCGCCACATTATCGAGTTTATTGTTGATGTCTTAAACCCAAGTAAAGATGATAAAATTTTAGATCCTGCTTGTGGCACTGGAGGCTTCTTGGTGAGTGCTTACAAAAATATTCTAAAACAGCATGATGGCAAAGATGATCCTGAAGGTAAAGAAAAGCCACTCACTCCCGATCAAAAAAGAAAAATGATGCAGAATTTTGAAGGCTATGATATTGATCCAACTATGGCACGCATTGCTCAAGTAAACATGTATCTTCATCAATTTAAAAATCCAAAAATTATTCAATATGATAGTCTTTCACAAGATGAATTTTGGCATGACAAATTTGATGTAATTCTTGCCAACCCGCCATTTATGAGTCCAAAAGGCGGAATAAAACCTCATAGCAAATTTTCTATTCCATCTAATCGCAGTGAAGTTTTGTTTGTTGATTATATAATTAATCACTTAAAACCCAATGGAAGATCTGGCATCATCGTTCCCGAAGGAATTATTTTTCAATCGGGCATTGCTTATAAAAACCTTAGAAAAAATTTAATTGCTGATGGGCTTTACGCCGTGATTAGCTTGCCAAGTGGAGTCTTCCAGCCTTATTCGGGAGTTAAAACTTCGATTCTTTTAATCGATAAAGAATTTGCTAAAAAATCAAATGAAATTTTATTTATTAAAATTGAAAATGATGGCTTTGATTTAGGGGCGCAAAGACGAGTAAATGTTAAAAATGATTTACCGCAAGCATTGCAAATTTTGCAAAAATTCAAAAATCATTTTCTTCTCGAAAGTCCTTTAGCTCTTACCGCGACAGATCTAAACAACTCCCCACTCGAGAGCCCGTCGTCGTTTAGCGCGACAGATCTAAAAAATTCTTCCCCTGAGAGTGTCTCAAATGTTCAGTGTAATCACCCTCCCATTGAGAGCGTGACGAATGTTCAGTGTAATCACCCTCCCCTTGAGGGAGGGTCGAAATTGCAAAGCAATTTCGGGGAGGGGTCAAAAAACTTTTTATTAGTTCCTAAATCCAAAATCGCTGAAAATGGCGATTACAATTTAAGTGGCGATCGCTATCGCGTAGCAACCGATTATAGTAAAGCGAAATGGGAAATGGTGGAGCTGGGTGAGGTGTGTGAGGTAAAAAAAGGTTCGGCTATTACTAAAAAAGATTCAATTGAAGGTTTTGTTCCGGTGATTGCTGGCGGACAAAGTCCTGCTTATTATCACAATCAATCAAACAGATTTGGCAAAACAATAACCGTAAGTGCTTCTGGGGCTTATGCTGGTTTTATAAATTATTTTAAAATTCCAATCTTCGCTTCGGATTGTTCTACAATTCAATCAAAAAATGAAACTACAATTAAAACAGAATTTGTTTTTAATATTTTAAAGGGAATTCAGGAAAAAATTTATAAACTTCAAACTGGAGGTGGTCAGCCTCATGTCTATTCAAAAGATTTAATAAAACTCAAAATCCCACTCCCACCACTTGAAATTCAAGAACAAATTGTGAGTGAGCTTGACGGCTACTCCTCAATCATTGCGGGTGCCAAACAAATCGTCGCCAATTGGAAACCAAAAATCGACACCGACCCTAGTTGGGAGATGGTAAAATTGGGTGAGGTGTGTGATGTTTTTGGTGGCGGTACACCTTCCCGAGCGGTTGATGAATACTGGGGCGGGGATATTCCTTGGCTTTCAGCTAGATATTTTTCTGATGAGCATAAAATTAAAGGGTCAGAAATGATCACAAAAGAAGGGTTAAGAAATAGTTCGAGCAAAATTGCTCCAAAAGGCTCTACAATTCTAATTACTAGAGTATCAGTTGGTAAATTTGCCATTGCCGATCAAGATTATGCAATAAATCAAGACCTAACCGCTCTAGTTTCAAAAAGTAAAAATTTAGATAATAAATATCTTTGGATTATTTCTGAATTAGTAGCCGAAAGAATCAAAAATAATGCCGTGGGTATTGGAGTTACTGGAGTAACTAGAGATTTTGTAATAAATGAAGAAATCCCCCTCCCACCACTCGAAACTCAACAACAAATTGTCTCGCAAATTGAAGCCGAGAGAACTCTTGTTGAATCCGCTAAAAAGCTAATCGAAATCTACGAACAAAAAACCAAAGCGGTTATAAAAAAACTTTGGGAGGATTAAATGGCTAAATCTGAAAACAATAAAATACTTCAAGATCAAATGGAAAATGTTGTCATTTTTGGGTCAAACCTAGAGACTTTATATTGCCGTGATGTTGCATTTGATAATGATCTAAAAGAGTTGAGGCTAGTTTCATCGAACTGCCAAGAGGAAAATTCTTTTGAAATTCAAACCGCTCCAAGGACTTCTTTAAAAGTTTTTTATCATACAAAAAAAAACGATATAACAGAGTTTGAAATTGTTAAGTGCGTTAAAAATGGTAAAGGCACTAATAAGGAAAAGTTAAAGTTTTCGCAGTTTAATTTTTCTCATTTAGTGCAATTCTTTGATTTTCTTAAAAATCACAATTTATCAGAAATTTCGCAAAGAAAGTTAAAATTGTCAGAAGATAGTTTGGATAAAATTGACTCTCAGACAAAATTAAAAATTGAAACCCTTCTAAAAAGGGAGGAGGGAAAAAAGATTGTCGAAGAATTGCTAAAAAGTGGACTGATAACTGATAAAGACATCATAAATACTCACTACAGAAAAAGTCAGCTCGAAATTTTTCGCAAACTATTAGAAAAAAATAAAAATTTTTGGAATCATTATCGCGATCAAGAAGCTGATGCTTTTATGAGTGCTAAAATAGAAGAGCAAAACAGCTTAGAAAAAGCTGGTTTAAAAATTACTAAAGGCACTACAGAGGAAAAAACTTGGCAATATTTTTTTACTAAAAATCAATGGATTTTTGGTTATGGTTTAGATTATAGGTTTCAAGGAATACTACAAAGAGAAGCTCAAACAACCGATGGAAAAAGTGCTGACGGAAAAAGTGGAGATGGGTTTGGCGATTATCTATTAGCGGACAAAAAATTCATCTCATTTGTCGAAATAAAAAC
>JBIIBR010000114.1:0-4698 GCA_044239285.1 Rickettsiales bacterium
GAGTAAAATTTCTTGATTGATTCAATTGAATTTTTTGATTGATAAGTTGAAGAAGAAAAACTGCCCGAAGAACTATCGAATTCAACTTCTTCGTCAGAAATTATTTCTAAACCTTTGGCGATAGGAATATCAAGGCTTCCATTAATAAAATCAGCCGATATTTTTGCTGATAAATCCGTTGATTTTTTATGAAAAAAATTGCAGGAATTTAAGGTAAATGTTAAGCAAAAAACCAAGAAAAATTTAGAAAAATTTTTAGTAAAAAAAATCATGTGAAATTAAGTTATTTTTGACAAAATTTGCAATAAAATGATGACCTTTGATTTTGCACGATTCTTTCAATATTGCAATCACAATCAAAGCATTTTTGATTATTTCTATCGTAAACTTTGTGGGAATTTTGAAAAAAACCAAGCTCTCCTTTGGCATTTTGATAGTCAGAGATTGAAGAACCGCCCATTTCAATGGCATTGGCGATGATTTTTTTAATCGATTGCACGAGTTTTTTTAGTTCATTTTTTTTCAGCGAATTTGCGCTTCGAAGTGGCGAAATTCTAGCGTCGAAAAGTGATTCATTAATATAAATATTGCCGACCCCGACCACAATTTTATTATCCATCAAAGTAGTTTTAATATTCGAGGTTTTATTTTTAAGTTGGGCTTCGAGATATTTTTCGTTAAACTCTGCTGAGAGCGGTTCGACGCCGAGATTTTTAAGCATTTTGTGATTTAAAATTTCACAATTTTCAATTAAATCAATAAAACCAAAACGACGCGGATCGTTGTAAATCAACCATTCATCACTGGATAAATAACAAGCAAAATGATCATGCTTTAACTGGTGAAAATTTTTGTTTAATGTGATGCGTCCACTCATTCCGAGGTGCAAAATCAGGGTTTGGTGATTGGATAAGGTGATTAATAAATATCGTGCTTTGCGCTCGATTGATAAAATTTTTTGATTAACTAAATTTTGTAAATCCAAATTATTATCTATTCTCAATTTTTTTTCGGAACGAAAAACTTGTTGAATCTTGTTGTTTTTAATGGTCGCAAGACCTCTTTTGATAGTTTCAATTTCAGGAAGTTCGGGCATATTTTTTTATGAAAAATTTACCAATTTAATTTTAAATTCAAAGTATTTTATTATAATAAAATAAATTTTTAATAAAAATTTTTGACTTATTAAATAATTTAGATTTAAATCCACATTAACTCTTAATTGTATAAAAAATAAGTTAAAATATTATTATTTTTTTTGACTTAAATTACTGATAATAGTTTATTATTTTATGTTATGAGGATTTTCACTAAAAATTTAAAATTCATATATTATTTAAAAAATGTTAATCGACGATTCAAACCTAAATGATCAAGATTTTTTTAAAAATTTTTTTGGTTTAACATTAATATCAAATAAAAATCCTTTAAGTAGTTTTTTAGGTTTTTTAAATGATTCAAAAAACCAACTCCCTCTAGCAAATCTAAATTTTAATTTAAGATTTTTGTCAATAAAAAACTCTAAATTTAATAACAAATTTGATGAATTTTTTTGCCATGGATTAATCGCTAGCTCTTTAGCTTGTAGATTTTTTTCCAAAAATTTGGATAAAATATTTTTTGAAAAAAATTTTAATAAATATTTGCTGAAATTGCCTGAAAGTAAAGACTTTTCATTGAGCGAAGATTCAATTAAGACCTCAAAAAAAGGTAAAACTTTTTGGTCAAAAATTCTGAATTATTTAAAAATTATTTTAAGAGAAAAAGAGGATTTTTTTTATCACAATTTGGTTGATTCTTTTAAAAATCCCGAGGATTGTTATGGTAATGAATTAAATGAAGGCGGTTATAAAAAAATAATCGATGCCAAAACTTTTTATGCGGATTTTGTGAAAATTTATGCTGAAAAGTTAAAAAAAGATACAATAAAAATATTGCCCAATGGTTCAAACATATGCCCCGAAATTGATAATTATCAATCGGCTTTTTTACTTTTATATAAATATTTTTTGGAAGAAAAAAATGAACTTTTGCAAATTAAAAAGAAAAATGTACAAATTAAAAAAAATTTAGAAAAATTAAATAAATTTACTAACAAAGAATTTGGAAAATTACAAAAGAATTTTAGCCTAAATTACAAAAAAATTAATAAACCCAATGTCTAATCCAGGTAAAAAAATCAATCCTAAATCGCAGGATTTAAAAGCTCAAAACACCGAATCTAAATTAAAAAATCCGGAAATTTCAGTACTTGATGAATTTATTTTAGAAATTTTTATCGACTTTCTAAATGATGAAAAAACGCAACATAATATTTTCGAATTTAATTCTAGATTGCTTAGTTTTATTGCAATTAGATTTGGCTCTAAAATTAAAAATGCGTTAAGAGCGAAGAAATCAAAGGGTGATAAGGTTGTTAAAAGAAAAATTTTAAATATCCAGCCCTTACCCGATGATGAAGTCAAAATTGAAAATAAAAAAAAGATTGATATTGCAATTGCTCCACAAATTGAAGGATCGAGTCCAAGTAGCGTAGTTGAGCCATCGAATCGACCTACAAAATTATTTACCCCCGGTGGCAAAGCCAGTGCATTTAATGAAGATAAGAATTTTATTATTGATAATGAAAAGTTGGACAGCTTGACCATGGTTAATAAATCCGAAGAGGTGGTTGTTAACTTGGTTATTGAGCAATTGAAGAATATGCAAGATAAATTAAAGGCGAAAGAGGTGGTGTTTAAAACCATCGATGATGTTCTTGATTTTACTAAAGGTAAGTTAAAAAATTTGCAAAATCTTAATCAAAATAATGTTGTAAAAATTGAAAATAAATCAGAAAAAATTGAAAGCAAACCTGAAAAGATTGAAAAGTTAGAAAAGATTGAGAAACTAAAAACTAAAAGCGAAAAGATTGAGAAATTAGAAAATAAAGTGACGAAAATTGTTAATCAAAATGTCATGAATGACAATTTTAGTAAATCCGCAAATAAAGATAATGTTTTAAAAGATGAGGTTCCGAGTCCTTCTCCTAAGCTGTTTAATGTTAAGGTTTCATTTAATGCAAGCGATATAAAATCTTTAACCAATACTCTTTTTGAAAATGTTGGAAAGTGGCAAAATCAAGTAAAAAATCAAAGATTAAGCGACAAAAAACCCCAAAAAATTATTAAAGATGATTTAACGATTTGTCTTTAAATCAATTTTGCCATAAATTTATATTGTTGAAAAAAGATATTTTATTTTAAGCGCAATCTATTAAAATTTTTCTAAGAATTTAAATGCAAAAATTTTTAAAAAGTGAAAAATAATAATGAATTTAACCCGATTAATAGCGATTATTTCTTAGAAATTCCTCAAGAATTTGGTGATAATAAGGTTTTGATGCATAGCTGTTGCGCCCCTTGTGCGGGTGATTTGATGGAGAGAATGATCGCCTCGAAAATTGACTTAACAATTTTCTTTTATAATCCGAATATTCATCCAAAAAAGGAGTATGAAATTCGTAAGAATGAAAATATTCGTTTCGCCGAAAAGCTCGGAATTCCTTTTATTGATGCCGATTATGATGTGCAAAATTGGTTTACTCGCGCCAAAGGCTTGGAATATTCTCCCGAAAGAGGCGAAAGATGCACCAAATGCTTTGATATGAGGTTTGAAAGAACGGCACTTTATGCCTATGAAAATGGCTTTAAAGTAATTACTTCATCGCTTGGAATTTCACGTTGGAAAAATATGGATCAAATTAATGAATGCGGAATTCGTGCTTCGAAGAATTATAATGGAATTAATTATTGGACCTATAATTGGCGCAAGGCGGGAGGGGCGGAAAGAATGTATAAAATTGCGAAAAAAGAAGAATTTTATAAACAAGAATATTGTGGTTGTATTTTTTCGCTTCGAGATAGCAATGAATGGCGAGTTTCTAAGGGGCGTGATGAAATAAAAATCGGCGAAGAATTTTACAAAGAAGTTGAAATTGATCGAGAAATTTTAGAAAAAAAATGAAGTTTAAATCATAAAATATTTTCTTAAAAAAAGTAAGAATTTAAAACACTATTTTCAATAAATAATTTGTAAATTTGATTGCAAATATTTATAATCTCTTTGTTGTTAAAAATTATTCACGAAAAAAAATAAAATGAAAAAAGAGATAAATATAACCTTGCCAGATGGCGCAATTCGCAGTTTTGAAAATGGCGTAAGTGGTTTTGAGATTGCCAAATCAATTTCAATTTCCTTGTCAAAAATTGCCTTAGCAATAAAGGTAAATGGGGAATTGCGCGATTTATCACATAAGTTTGCCGATGATTCAAAAATTGAAATTATCACTCCAAAATCGGGAGCTATTGCTCTTGAAATTATTCGCCATGATTGTGCTCACATTATGGCGCAAGCGGTTAAAGAGCTTTATCCTGAAACCCAAGTTACGATCGGACCAGCGATTGAAAATGGTTTTTATTATGATTTTGCGCGTAAAAATCCTTTTAGCACTGAAGATTTAGAAAAAATTGAAAATAAAATGCGCGAAATTGTTAAGCGCGATGAAAAGCTGATTCGTGAAGAGTGGGAGCGTGACGACGCCGTTAAATTTTTTGAAAAAATTGGAGAAAAATATAAGGCAGAAATTATTTCTTCCATTCCAGCCGAGCAAAAAATTTCTCTTTATCGCCAAGGTGATTTTATTGATTTATGTCGTGG
>JBIIBR010000213.1:0-3516 GCA_044239285.1 Rickettsiales bacterium
TGCCTCGATTAAATCATCATTATTTTTTTGCGAATTTTGGCGAATTTGATGCAGAGTTTTATGAAGTAAAATCATAAAACTATTAAAATGAAAATAAATTTTTGGAATATCGGTAATTTTTTCGTAAAAATTTTTCATCAACATAGTTTTACCGCGCCCGACATCGCCATAAATATAAAAACCAAAAAATTCTGGTTGCGGTGGCGTCGATTTAAATAAATTAAAAAAATTTTTCTTCAAATCAATCGTTGTTTTTTGGCTTTGAAGATTTTGTGCCAACTCGTCTAATTTATTTTTGATAATTAATTGTGAATTATCCAAATTCATTTGTTAAAAAAAATTAAAATTTAAATTGCAGTTAAGCTTTTAAAAAATAAAATGCTTTTTAGGTTTGTTTTTAATTTTAATTTCGATTACTTACAAAGCCATTAAATATTTAATTTTCGCAGATTTAATTTACAAAATTCATGAATATTAATTTCGACATAATTTCAGTTTTAATATTTTTACCTTTAATTTCGGCAATTTTAATTTTGCCTTTAAAAGTTAAAAATAATTTATTTTATTATAGTTACGGCTGTTTTTTTAGCATTATAAATTTTATTTTGTCAATAGTCGCCATGACTTCTTACGACTGGCGCAAAGGCGGTTTTCAATTTCAAAGTATTTTCAAAATTTTTGCCGAAACCGACATAAAATATTTCGTCGGAATTGACGGCTTATCAATCACCATGATTTTTTTAACGGCACTTTTAACGCCGATTTGTTTCGTCATTTCATACAAAACCATCACCAATCGCGTCAAAGAATTTGTCGTCGCTTTTTTATTAATCGAAGCCCTCGTTATCGGCGCATTTTCTTCGCTCGATTTATTATTTTTCTACATTTTTTTTGAAGCAACTTTAATTCCAATGTTCTTGGTAATCGGCATTTGGGGCGGAGAAAACCGCATTTACGCTTCTTACAAATTTTTCATTTATACCTTAGCTGGATCGGTATTTTTCTTAATTGGAATTATATTAATTTTCTTATTTACCAAAACCACAGATGTCGTAGTTTTAACAAAATTATTAAAAGATTATTTCCCACTAGGTTATCAAACATTATTTTTTGCTTTATTTTTCGCCTCTTTTGCGATCAAAGTTCCGATGTTTCCATTTCATACTTGGCTTCCCGACGCTCACGTTCAAGCGCCAACAGCGGGTTCAGTAATTTTAGCGGGCATATTAATTAAACTCGGCGCCTTCGGATTTTTACGTTTTTCTTTGCCATTTTTTCCACTCGCTTCACAATATTTCGCCGATACAATTTTTGTGTTAAGCGTCATCGCCATAATTTACGGCTCCTTCGTCGCTTTAATGCAAGAAGATATGAAAAAAATGATCGCTTATTCTTCGGTGGCTCATATGGGTTTTGTAACAATGGGAATTTTCAGCCTTACGCATCAAGGGATTGAAGGTGCTATCATGCAAATGTTAAGTCATGGCATAATCTCTTCGGCTTTGTTTATTTGCGTTGGCTTTATTTATGATCGCCTTCACACCAAGAAAATCAAAGATTTGGGCGGTATCGCTTCCAAAATGCCAAATTTTGCGATGCTGGCGATGATATTCACCATGGGCTCGGTGGGCTTACCGGGAACGAGTGGTTTTGTTGGCGAATTTCTTACCATCATCGGCACTTTTAAAGTCAATAAAATCGTCGCGCTTCTGGCTGGGCTTGGCGTTATTTATGGTGCTTGCTATATGCTTTGGCTCTATAAAAGAGTTTGGTTTAGCGAAATTCACAATGAAAAAATTGAAAAAATTTCTGATTTAAATTTCTGTGAATTTACCGTGCTTTTGTCGCTTGCAATCATGGTTATTGCGCTTGGAATATTTCCAAGTTTAATTACGAATTTCTTTAGTGAACAATCAATGCAACTTAGTATTTTTGTTAATACTTTGACGCCTTTAAAATAATTTTTTAAATATTTTTAAACATGAAATTTTCTTTGTTAATACCAGAATTAATTTTATTTTTCGGAGCTTTATCAATTTTAATGCTCGATGTTTTTTTCAACAAAAAAAATCAAAAATTTCTTTATTTTGCTCACTTTTTTTCCTTATTAATTTGTGGTTTGGCGTTATCTTTCGCCGTCAAAATGTTCGGCGCTCAAGAGACCTCATTCAACAACATGCTTAACTCCAAAGCCATAATTTCCTTCTCTAAATGCATTATAATTTCATTGCTCGTAATTATAATTTTAATTTCCGTTCGCTTTGTTTTTACGCTCGAAAAATATAATTCAGAATTTTTAGCTTTATTGATGATTGCCACGGTTGGAGGCTTAATCATGATTTCCGCCAATGATTTATTATTATTTTATTTAGGCTTAGAGCTTCAAGCCTTGTCGCTTTATCTATTGGCGTCATTTAGCGTTAAATCGGCGAAATCATCTGAAGCCGGTATCAAATATTTTATTCTTGGAAGTCTCGCATCGGGATTATTATTATTCGGAATCTCCTTAATTTACGGCTATTCGGCGACCACAAATTTTACCGCTCTTCAAGAATTTATTGGCAAATTAAAGCCCGAAGAAATGCCAATCGGAATTGTTTTTGGTATGGTTATGGTGGCGACGGCGATGTTTTTCAAAATTTCGGCCGCACCTTTTCATATGTGGGCGCCCGATGTTTACCAAGGAGCGCCGACCATCGTTTTAGCATTTTTCGGCACCGTCGTTAAATTCTCGGTAGTGATGTCGTTAATATTTTTATCACTCAATATTTCGTGGATTATTTTAAGTAAAATTTTATTAATCGTCGCCCTCACCTCGATTATTGTCGGCAGTTTTGGGGCAATTTATCAAAAAAATCTTAAACGACTTTTCGCTTTTAGCTCAATAACTCATATCGGTTTTGTCTTACTCGCTCTCTCTCCGCTCGATAAATCAATTTTCAACGCCTGTATTTTTTACATGATAATTTATAGCGTAATTTCACTTGGAACTTTTAGTTTTTTAACCATCATGCGTTCGCCCAAAGAAGTTGAAAATGATGAAACTGACGCTAAAACTTTTGACATTTCCTCGCTGGCTGGACTGGCTAAAACTAATCCTTTGATGGCTTTTTCTTTGGCAATCTTAATGTTCTCGACCGCAGGAATTCCGCCACTCGCCGGCTTTTTCTCAAAATTTTATATTTTAAAAAGCGCCATTACTTTTAGTCTTTTACCATACGCCATCATCGCCGTAATTTTTTCAGCGATTTCGGCATTTTATTATTTACGTATCGTCAAAATTATGTATTTCGATGAGCCGAATGGCAATCTCGAAATTGAAGATTTTGGCAATGCTCGCTTAATTGTTTTCATTAGCGCCATCGCCAATATTGGTTTAATTTTTGCCATCGATCCAATCATGAATAGCATCACCAATTTTTTAAATTAAAACATGGTCACAACAACTCGTAAAACTGATATCGCTCTTAGTGGCGAAATCATCATCGCCCCAGACAAATCAATCTCGCATCGCTC
>JBIIBR010000132.1:0-4149 GCA_044239285.1 Rickettsiales bacterium
CTAACATAATCATATAACGCACTACGCCTTTCTCTCAAAAGATTTCTATTTTCTAAATTAAAAAGTGCATCAACTTCGTCAGCACTAAGTTCACTTAATTTATTATACAAACCCTCCTCCACCAATCTGTAAGCGGTCACGTGATCACCTTGAGGAGAGTAATTTCCATAAGTTAAAACCGATGGGGCTCTTTTAGTTCCCATATCAAGCTTGTAAACATTAGCTTTAGATGGGCTATAATTTGGCACTATTGATTTACTCGGCGTAAGTGGCACAATGGATTTTGTCATATAATTATTACGAAATGTTTTATATATTACTATTAATTTTTTCTTTTGTTAAAAGAAAAATATTTTATAAAATATATAAATATCATTTCCAATAAATAACGCCTTATCCGCTAATCATAAATTAAACTTTGTCATTATGGCAAAATATTTTCAATTATTAACGAATTATTTTGAAGAAGCACATTAAACTCAAACAACAATTAATAAAATTTTATTGAACCTTTTATTTAGAACACTAAAATGACCCACTTTTAAAATTAAAAAGAAATTTTGCTTAAAAAATAATTATAACAAATTGCGAATTAACCTAATCATGATTTTACCCTTAAAAACATTTTCAACATTAATTAGGATTTTATTATTTTGCCTTCTTTTACCTTCTTGCGGTGGCGGTGGCGGTGGAGGCGGGACTGCATCCCCAATTGTCAGTCAAAATAATCCAACATTAAATAGTACTAAGTTTAAAACTGCGGAATATAACTCACAGCTTGGATTGGAAAAAATGAATGTTGCCGATGCCTACGCCTATTTAGAATCAATTGGAAAAATTAGCGATATATCAGGAAATGGTCCCGGCCATGGCGTAAAAGTTGCCGTGATTGATACCGGAATCGAATCTGATCACATTGAATTATCCGCCAATCTTGATAAAGAAAATTCAAAAAACACTTTTATTGATAACGCAAATAGTCCAGATTCTCCTGCAAATTATCAAGATATTGAAGGTCACGGCACATTTGTTTCATCTATCATAGCTGGTGTTAAAAATAATGTTGGCATGCATGGAGTGGCTTATGATTCAAAAATAATAATGTTTAAAAAGGAACCCTTAGATGATAATCTTGCTCTTGTAGATTATGGAAAATATTTTAATAATATTGCAGAATCAATATCAACAGCTTCAAACATTGAGAGTGTAAAAGTTATTAATTTATCCAATCGAGCTGAAACGATAACCTCAAAAAATGGAAAAGACATCGAAATAATTGCTAGTACAGATGGCATAATAAATATCAGCGATCCAAATGATTATGATGATGAATTTTTAACAGCTTTACAACATGCCAAAAGCAAGGATATGGTTGTGGTTGCATCGACTGGGAATAGCAATAAACTTGATTCATTATATGCCCCAGCTGTTTTTGCTAATAATGACGATGTAAAAGGCTATATTATTGCCGTTGGCGCCGTTGACAAAGACAATAACACCGGCTCATATTCGGTGAATTGCGGTGCACAAAAAGAATATTGCTTAGTTGCTTTTTCAGGAGATGCTCCAATTGGCCAAGTTTTAACTCCGATTGACAACTCAATTTATGGAGCTGTATCCAATAATCATAAACAATTTAATGATATTGATAATATCCTAACTGGGGATAATAATCAAAAATATGGCTATAATATTGGAACATCTTTTTCAACTCCTTTGGTTTCGGGAGCGGTAGCGGTTATTAGAAGTGCTTGGCCTAATCTTACCGCACCACAAGTTGTAGATTTACTATTCAAAACCGCAACAGATCTCGGCGAGAAAGGCGTCGATGATATTTATGGACATGGCGCCTTAAATTTATATGAAGCCGTAAAAGCTCAGGGAGCAAATTCCATCGTATCATCAAAAAATGCCATGGCGGGAGGCTATGATAGAAGGGAATCATCAATTGTGGTTGATCCAATTTTTGGCGATGCTTTCGCCAAAAACATTGCACCTTTGTTGTCAAATGCAGTTTTTTTTGATGATTACGGCCGAGATTATAAAGCCAATCTTAATGATTCAATTTATTTAAAAACCGCAGAAAATCCTTTTACCTCGCAAAACTTTTTAAATAACGACTTCAAGAGCAACATCATTCCATTGTCATTCGCTGGAAATAAAAATCTTGGATTAATAAATTTAAAATTCCAAAATTGGAATCTAAGAAATAAGCGTTCAATTTTTGACAATTTTTTTCAACCCCAAATTTTAAATAATAGCGGTTTTTCATTTACTCAAAATAATCAGAATTATAAAAATTTAGTGCTTGGTTTTGCTTCAAATTTTGATGAGGTGAGCGACCTTATGACAAATAAAGATTTTTCCAATAATTTTCTGTCATCGCCAAAAATTATGGCAAATCCTTATCAAAATTTTGTTAGCAGAAATTCTAATGCGCAGTCAACAAACGGCTTCAACCAGACTTATTTGGGTTTTGATTTATTAAAAGACAAAATAAAATTTCTTTTCTCTTCGCAAAACTCTTATTCTTCTCGAAATTTGAATTTTAAAATTGGGGAATATAACAACAAAATAAATAATTTTAATCTTTTATATAATTCAGGAAAAACCAATGCCTCATTGCAATTTGGAAGAATGGGGGAATTTAATAATTATTTCTTAAATTCCAAATCACTGGGAGCCTTTTCAAATATGGGAAATTCTAAAACTGATTATACAAAAATCACAATTTCAAAAGAACTTTTTTCAGATTTGACTACAATTGCTTCATTTTCTGAAGGAAAAACTTCAATCGCGGGGAATAAATTGGGTTTATTTCGTGATTTCAACGCTATAAAAAGTCGGGCTTTTTCAATTGGATTGATAAAAGAAAATTTTTTAAAAAAAGGAAGGATTGGTTTTATGTATAATGAGCCGATGCGAGTTTATTCAGGACGCGTTTTAATTGATATTCCGGTTGGATTAAATTCTCAAGGAGAAGTTATTAGAAAGTCAATTAATGGCTCTCTAGTGCCATCGGGAAGACAAAAAGATTTTGAGTTTTTGTGGTCTTATCAATTAATGAAAAATTATGATCTAAATTTAAATTTTATAGTTTCGAAGGATCATAATAACATTAAAAATAACGATGCAAATTTAGCGATTCTATCCAATAGAATTCAATTTTAGGGATTATAGTTTCCAGTAAATAATGCATTACTCAAAGAAAAAATTTATAAAAATATAATTAGTAAACGCCTATAAAAATATACAATTATTGCTGAAAAAAATGAATTTAAATTTTATATTATTTTGAAGAAGGATTTTGTTTTCGCCTTACAAGCCAAGCGACCAAGCCACCCGCAATTACTGAAAAAATTGATCCAAGTAAAACTCCAATTTTAGCGTCGTCGAAATTTTTTAAATTATCGCTAAATGCCAATGAAGCGATGAAAAGACTCATGGTAAATCCTATTCCTGTGAATAAACTAGCACCGTAAAATTCGATCCAATTGGTGCCTCTCGGCAATTTGGCAAAGCCGAATTTAAGCGATAAATAAGCGCTTAACATTATGCCGATTTGCTTACCGAAAAATAAACCAAACGCAACTCCGCCAATAATCGGTGATAGAATTTGTGACGAAGAAAAACCTTCAACGCGAACACCAGAATTAGCAAAAGCGAAAATTGGCAAAATGAAAAAATTGACCATCGGTGAAATTTTGTGGGCGATTTTTTCTAAGAAATTATTTTTGCCAATTTTTAAAGGAATAAATAGTGCCAAAATCACTCCCGCTAAAGTGGCGTGGAGCCCTGATTTCAATATCATCAACCACAGCATTAACCCTAGCAAAATATATAAAGAAATTTTTGTCGAATTGCGGGAATTTAAAATCATCAAACCGACAATCGCCAAGCAAGCATAGCCCAAATAAAATATTTCTATATTTTGTGAATAAAAAATAGCGATAATTAAAATGGCGATCAAATCATCAATCACAGCGAGCGCCACGATAAAAATTTTCAAAGAATCGGAAAAAGTTTTGCCAAAAAGCGTTATAAAACCATAAGCGAAAGCAATGTCGGTGGCACAAGGAATCGCCAAACCGCGCATATTTTCCGCAATATTGCGATTAAAATATGCAAAAAATAACATGGGGACAAAAA
>JBIIBR010000116.1:0-4655 GCA_044239285.1 Rickettsiales bacterium
AAAGAAGAATTTAAGAAAGTCGAAGATTATATTTCGCAAAGACTAAAAGCTGGCAATTAAAACTATTTTGCTTCGCATTAAATTGAAATTTAATTACAATTTGTTAGCGAATAATATTATTTCATCCGAAATTTTATTAATCAAATCAAAATCTTTGCCTTCAATCATAATTCTAAGTAGGTTCTCGGTGCCGGATTTACGTACTAAAATTCGTCCAGATTTTTTTAGCTCTAATTCTTTTTGAATAATAAAATCTTGAAAAGATTTGTTTTCCAATGGATTTGGAGCATTTTTATCGAAACGAATATTTTTTAAAATTTGCGGATTGAGTTGAAAAATATTCGCTAAATCGCTAATTTTTTTATTATTGCTCGCCAATTTTGCTAAAATTTGTAAAGAAGCAATCAAGCCGTCGCCCGTGGTGGAGTAATCGCCAAGCACGATATGCCCCGATTGTTCGCCACCAAAATTACATTTTTGTCGACGCATTTCTTCGAGAACATAACGATCGCCGACTTGGGTGCGGATGGTCGAAACCCCGATATAATTCAAATATTCTTCGAGCGCCATATTTGACATTTGCGTGATGATAACCAAATCGCCTTTCAAGCGCCCTTCATCATGCAATTTTTCGGCGATAATAGCGATTAATTTATCGCCATCGATTATCGCACCTTTTTCATCGACAACAACTAAGCGATCAGCATCACCATCAAGCGCGATGCCAATATCGGCGGATTCTTCCACCACTTTTTTTTGTAAAATTTGCGGATGAGTTGAGCCACAATTTTCGTTGATATTGAAGCCGTTGGGCTCGACGCCGATTTCAATAATTTGAGCTCCGAGTTCACGAAAAATCGTTGGCGCCATTGAATAAGAAGCGCCGTTGGCGCAATCGACGACAATTTTTAAATTGCTTAAATTTTTATCGCGCGGAAAAGAATTTTTGACGAATTCGATATAGCGCCCGCGGGTGTCTTCGAGCCTCTTGACTCTTCCTAAATCGACAGATTTTGCCAAATATTGAGTTAAATCGGCGCTAATTAAATTTTCAATTTCGATTTCGATTGAGTCATTGAGTTTATTGCCTTCGCGGTCAAAAATTTTAATGCCATTATCGTAAAATGGATTATGCGAAGCCGAAATCATGATGCCGATGTCGGCGCGAAGTGATTTGGTGAGCATTGAAACTGCTGGCGTCGGGACCGGTCCGACTAAAAAAACATCCAAACCCATGGCAACAAAACCAGCGGTCAAGGCGGGTTCAATCATATAGCCCGAAAGTCGAGTATCTTTGCCGATAACGACGCGATGGCGATGATGATCTTTGGTAAAACTGGCTCCAAATCTGGCTCCGAGAGCCATGCCAACTTTTAAAGCAATTTCGGCGGTCATCGGAAATTGGTTGGCGGTGCCACGAATGCCATCGGTTCCAAAGAATTTTCGTTGTAAATTTGAACTCATATTTTAAAACAAAATAATTAACAATATCGCAATTATAATAAAAATTATACCAAGATTTTCTTTGATAGTATTTTTTTCTTTAAGATAAAATTTTGAAACTAACATACTAGCAATTATTTCTAATTGTCCAACAGTTTTTACATGAATTACATTGCCGATGGCGTAGGCTCCATACCAACAAATTGAGCCAATAAAACTTGAAAGTGAAGTGAGTAAAAATTTGCGATAATTTTCAATTAAAAATAATTTTTTAACATCACTAAATAATCTTTTTTGAAAAGATTTAAAAATTATAAAAAAAATATTTTGGAAGAAAATTGTGTAGAGTAAAACCACAATTGAAGCTCTGATGGAATTGAATCCATCGCTAATTAAATAATTGCTGGCAAATTGAATATTGTAAGAAGTTATGCCAAAACAAAAGCCACATAAAACGCCATATAAAGTTGCGATATTTTTTAAGGATTTAGTAAAATCTTTGAAATTTTTAAAATCGAGTTTAGCTAATAAAATTATGCCAATAAAAGCTAAAAAAATTGCTGAAATTTCAATGAAATTAAAACGAAAGTTATAAAGTAAAAATCCTAAAATTAAGGCTTGAATTATTTCGGTTTTAGAAAAAGCGATGCCCACTGAAAAATTTTTAGTTTGAATGGTTTTTATTAAAAAAATATTGCCCAATATTTGAAATAAAGCGTTGATTAAAATGTAGTAAAAAAATTCAAAATTATAAGATTGAAAAGTCGATACAACCGCGATTATAGCGAAGGGAAACGGTAATATAAAGCGTGACCAAGAGGTGGTAAAAACATCTAAATCCTTGTGCAATTTTTTTTGCTCAAGATTGCGAATTATTTGAAAAAAAATTGCTGAAATTGTTAGTAAAGCCCACATTTGGTGATGATAAATTTAAATTTTACAAAAATTTATAGAATAAATGAGGACTTTAAATTTTTTTTTTAAAAAGTTAAGTTAAAATTTATATTTTAAACCAGCAAAAAATGAGCGAGAATTGGCGGGAAAATAAACCGCGGGATCTCTAATTGTCGAATTCGATAACACATTCACGGTTGGTGAATATTTTCTGTTTAATAAATTTCTGCCGTCTAAATAAATGCTAAATTTTTTGTTAAAATCAAAGCCGGTATTGAGTCCGAGCGTCCAATAATTCGGACTTTTTACGCTATTTTTGGCATCGATAAAAAATCCCTGTGGAGAAATTTCGACATTTGGAGTAAAATAAAAACCGAGTGGATTTTCATAACGTAATTCTCCGCGAACATAATGTTTTGGCGCACCGGGAATTAATTTATTGCCGTAAGTTTTGTCATTGACGAAACGAAAATCATTTAAAGTATAAGTCGCTCGTAAAATAATTTTATCACCCGAATTTGTAGAATTTTTAGCAAAAATATTTGACAAAATTTTACTATCAAAACCAAGTTCGATCCCTTGATGCAAACTTTTGTTGGCATTTAGAGCCTGAGTTTGACTCGGCGAAATCGAATATAAAATTAATTCGTCTTTTAAACGTGAATGATATAAAGATAAATCCCAATTAAAATCACTTTTAGTTCGACGCGTGCCGACTTCTAAAGTGTAAGATTTTTGAGCGGAAATATTGGCTAAACCCGCACCACTAGTTTGTCGAACTTCGCTAAAAGTTGGCGGTTCGTAAGCGCCACTTAAATTGCTATAAAATTGTAAATTTTTATCATAATCATAAACCGCGCCAATTTTTGGACTAATGCCAAAATATTTTCTAACTCCGCTTTGATTGCCATCACTCAAGAAAAGATCGCGATAATCTCTTTTGCTATAAATAAATTGCGAACCCAAAATTAATGATAATTTTTTAGTGCCATGAAGTGTATTTTGAACGTAAATTACCGCATTTTCTGATCGTTCTAAGCCCTTTACTTTCAAGGCTCCCGAGCTACCATTGTTATTAACAAATTGTTGAGCGTTAGTTGAGCCCAAACTCAAATTCCCACCAACTAAAAATTCATTTTCAAGATTAAAAATATTATGTTTGAAAGTGCCATCGGCGAAGGTGCCATAATTTTCAGTTTTTTGTTCGATTACCTGAAAAATCGGGTGATCGAGATCTTTTAAATTAGTATAAATTCCAGCATTGGCGACAAAATTTTCATAATTAAAAGAAGTTTTGTTGGCGAGTCGAAGCAAATTAAAATTACGCTCTTGTTTAAGTTTTAAATTTTGCGAATTGGCTTGCTTTGGATTACTATTCATCTGCCCGCGAGTCAACGCCCCCGGAAGTTCAAGATTAGAATTAACAATGGTTAAATAAGTTCTGTTTTCAACATTTTGATTAAAGCGATAACCAAAATTGCTAAAAAATTTACTATCAAATTGCGAATTTTGTTGGCGATAACCGTCGGATTTAAATTCAGTTAAAGAAGTGAAATAATCAAATTTATCGATAACTTGTCCCGAAGAAATATTACCGCGAACCGCACCAAAACTTCCGCCTTCGATTCTTGCACTTAATCGACTCGAATTATATCCCGTCGGCGAAACATAATTAATGGCGCCACCCAGAGTCGCCGAACCAAGATGCAAGGCATTAGCGCCTTTGTAAATTTCAATATGATCAAGGGCGAGGGGATCGATATCTTGAAAATCCGCAGCGCCGTCCGCCAAATTAATCGGGACGCCATCTTGATAAAGATTTAATCCGCGCAAATGATAAGTGCGCGACAATCCCGAACCGCGAATCGACAAACGCGATTCCTGTCCCGAACGTTCTTGTGCAATAACTCCGGGTACATAATTAAACATATCTCCAACTGTCAACGCAAATTTATTTTGTAAATCTTGCGATGAAACCAAACTCGCCGAACCCGCAATTTTTTTAATTTTTTCTTGAGCATTTTCAAAATTATCGGCAGTTAGCGCTGATTTTTTAGCGGTAATAATAGTATTTGCTAAAATTGGAGAATCGTTGCTAGCAAAGGCTTGAAATGGAATATTTAAACAAAAAATATTGAGGGTAAAAATTATTTTTGCCAACAAAAATTTTTGATTTTTTTTATAAGATTTTAACATATTTTAATTTTTTTAATGAAGAAATTTTTATAAATTTATACTTCATTCAAAAATTTTTAAATATGGCAAAATGTCTCAGTAGTTTTTTTGATTGGGGTAAAAGGTGTGATTTAGTCAACCCT
>JBIIBR010000117.1:0-4642 GCA_044239285.1 Rickettsiales bacterium
TAAGCAAGGCGATGATTGATTGAAATTGAAAAATTACCGCTAAAGTCCCTTGCGAAATTTCGGGTTGGTAAGGCGTGTAAGAAGTTAAGAATTCCGAACGTTGAATTAAATGATCAACCGCAGATGGAATGTGATGTTTGTAGCATCCTGCCCCAAGGAAAAAACCGCCGGCAGAGGCTGGGCGATTTTTTTTGGCAAATTCTTGTAAAATTTTTTCGACTTCGATTTCACCTTGATGAAGAGGCAAACCGGTGATCGGATTTTTTAATAAAAATTGATTTTCAACGGCATCGTAAAGTTCGTTAACGCTAGAAACGCCGATTTCGGCAAGCATTGATTTACGATCATTTTCAGTTAAAGCTAAATAGCGCATTTTGTAAAATTTATAATTTTATGAAATAAATTCGGTAAGTTTTTATATTAATTTTTATATAATCGCCAATTTTAACTAAATTTCAAGAGGATATTTTTTAAAATTGATTTTAAGGGTTTGGTCCAATTTCTGATTCAGGGCTTAATCTTTTGGCTTCCAATTCTTCACGTGGAGATGGGCTTGGAGACCGATTATCGTTTCTTGTGGTAAGCATTTTCGCCATTCTAGCGAAAGCATCTCCTGGCAAAAGAGGTATCGTTGGAGTAGCTTCAACTGTTATCTGAGCTGGCGGTGGAGGATCTTCAACCCCTTCTTTTTCTTTTTTAATCAAAGTCTCTGTAAAATGTTTAATAGCATCTTCAAAATTTTCTTCACTGTATATAATTTCAATTATTATTGTACTTAATTCTTTTTTACTTTTTTCACTCCATGTTGATTCATTTTCTTTGAGTTCTTCTGGGTAATGTTTTTCCGCAAAATCAAATAGATCTTTTGTGTCAAATCTTTTGTCACTTATTAAAGCTTCCAATTCTTTACTTTCTTCATAAATTTTAAGATTTAAAAGAACATTTTCAGTATGGTTTTCAGTTATAATTATATCTAGTTGATTAAACTTTAAATTTTTTAGAAGAGTAGTCTTTTCCGAATCTTCTATCGCTGAATCTTTCAAATTTTTTTTGTTTTTTAAAAATTGTTCGTGATCATTTGGGTAATGTTCTTTCATGAATTCAATAAATTTTTCCTCAGTCAACCTGTCTATTGATGAGTATAAATTATCTAATAAATTATTTAAATCTAAACGTTTAACAAAATTTGCAGAATGCGCCTCTGCAAGAAATTCAGAAGCTATTATATTGGGGTCAGGTTTTGTAGGAGGCGGATTCCGAGGTAAAGAAGATTTTTCAACTCTTTGTTCAGGTTTTTGATCTCTAGGTTCTCTCAATTTACTTAATGGATGTTTGGAATATTTATTATCAACCGCTATTAATGTAGATTTCTTTTGAGTAGATTCATTTCTAGACCAAAGACTTCTAAAAAAATCAATTCTAGACCAAAGACTTCTAAAAAAATCAATTGGATGATTAAGAGTATCGATAACATTGTTGATAAATTTTTCAGCAATAGGCGGGCTATATAAAGTTTTTTTGGTGAGCGCGTCAGAAATATTTTCTACAATTCCAGGGGGAGTATCTGCATAAGGACTTGTCCCAGGTTTAGCAAATTGTGCAGTTAAATTTTTGGCAAAAGTTTGATCTTTAAAAAGTTTATGAGCGATAGTTTTTGCTGACCTGAAGGCGCCATAAGAAATTGCTAAAGTTGTAAATAAAGATGCGCGTGTAGCAATTTCAGCTGTGGCAAGTGAGGCATAGACGATCAACCCCGTTAATACCATGCCAGCTTTACCGGCCTGAATTATGCCAGATTCTTTCAGCATAGTTCCGTCTATTGTTTTATCGAGTAGGTTTCTAGAAAATTTTTGATAAGTTGTGTATGAATTTGCTAAATTAGTGACGATTTGTGACAAATCTTCTTGGTTAAGCCTAGAAAGATCATTGCGAATTGTATCGATATTATAGTTGCCATTTCTATTCTGAGTGCAGTATTCTGCAAGAGGGTTTAAAGGAGCTCCGGCTGAGAAGTATGAAGATTCGGTAGTAAAGAATCCTTTTCCTTCCTCACGCTTTTTCTTTTCTTTATTCCATTCGACTGCAACGGATCTTGCATAAGCATTGATAGCATTTAGGAGATTATCTGTACGGGGTTTAGTTTCTCTATTGAAGGTACCTATAGTTGGATTATCTAATTTTTGTGAAATTAATAATAAAAAACTCAGCGGATCATTTTTTTTTAAATCTTTAATAAACTTAGATTCTGCAGCTTTTTTTTCTCTTTCTTCGCGACTTATAATATTTAACCCCCTTATTAAAAACATATTTTATTTATAAAAAATTTATTAAAAAAATTAACTAGATCATGAACAATAAGGTGCAATTTATTTTAGATATAAATTAAATTTAAAATCTGAATTATTAATTTTTATTATAATTAACTAATTTCTCAACCGATATTTTTTTTTCATAAAGTGCCCTTCCAACAATCGCACCAACAACGCCATCTTTTTTTAATTGACGAACCCTAGTCACATCATCATCGGAAGCGACTCCGCCCGAAGCGATAATCGGAATTAAAAGATTTTGTGCGAGTTGTTTTGTGCCTTCAAAATCAAAGCCGGCAAGGGTTCCGTCGCGAGAAATATCGGTATAAATTATGGCGCTGGCTCCGCAATATTCAAGTCTTTTGCCGAGTTCGATCGCCGAAATTTTTGAATCTTCAACCCAGCCTTGAGTTGCTACAAGGCCGTTTTTGGCGTCAATGCCAATCACAATTTTTCCTGGAAATTTTTTGCAAGCTTCAATAACTAATTTAGGATTGGTAAGGGCGATGGTGCCAAGAATTACGCGATGGACGCCCAAGGCTAAAGCTTCTTCAATATCTTGCAAACTGCGAATTCCGCCACCAAGTTGCGTTGGTATTTTTATATTTTTAAGAATTTCGATGATGGCGGATTTATTGATAATTTTGCCGGCGATGGCGCCGTCTAAATCGACCAAATGTAAAAATTCAAAACCCAATTTTTCAAATTCTAATGCTTGACTTGAAGGATTGTTATTGAATATAGTGGCTTGGTTCATATCGCCTTTGAATAAACGGACACATTTGCCGTCTTTTAAATCAATCGCGGGAAAAAAAATCATAATTTTTAATTAATATGTTAATGAAAATTTTACTCAAAATCTGGCCAGCACTTACGCCAATTTTGCTTTATGCGATTTGGCAATTTTTTATAAAAAGAATAATAAATCGCATTTTGCGTAAAAATTATTGTGCTAAAAATAATAATTCTCAATCAAATAATAAAGAAAAAATTATTGAAGGTGAGTTTGCCGAGGTTAAAAAAAATCAAGAAAGTCAAAATTTTAGTGCAAAACAAAATGATGATTATACTAAAAATGTTTTCTCGTTAGAAAATAAAAATTTTGTAAGAATACTTTATCTAAGCTTGATTTTAGCCATTGCCTGCGTTATTTCTTTTGGGTTTTAAATTTATAAATTATAAAATATTTTTTGTTATTTTTAAGAAATTTTGACGGTTGATATTTAAAAAAATATTTTATAAAATTCTACGAAAATATTTTAATTTTTTATACCGAATTAACACCGAAAAATTAACTAATTATGCACAATTTAGAAAATAAAATTCCGAGCAAAAATATTAATTATACTCCAGCTCACATCGCCAATTTTTTTATTGTTAAATCACAACAAGATGGCGTAAATCTTGATCCGATGAAGCTTCTAAAATTGGTTTATATCGCTTATGGTTGGAATTTAGCGATCAATGATTCAAAACTTTTTAACGAGCCAATTTTGGCGTGGAATTATGGTCCCGTAATTTCTTCTCTTTATCATGAAATTCGTGCTTTTCCATTTAATGATAAAAATAATCTCGATAAAGATTTTCGTTGTGCAATTTATCAAGAAGATTGCCCGACATCTAGAGCAACAAACATTCCGCATGTTGATGCTGACGATATTAAAGTGAGTAGAGTTTTAGATGCGGTGTGGATTAATTATAAAAAATTCGACGGAATTTCTTTGAGTAAAATTACTCACGAAGATGGAAGTCCTTGGCACCAAGCCTATTTTGGTAATGGCAAAAATGCACAACTTGATGACGAATTAATTAAAAAACGTTCGACCGAAGCGATAGAAAAATTTATTGAGCGCGAAAAAAATAAAAATGAAAAATAAGCTATGAGCCTTACAGAACAGCTATCGCAAATCTTAGATCAATATTACGATCCGCAAAAAAATTTAAAAAATATTGAAGAAAAAAATATTGATTTTGCCGATAACAAAACGTTAAAAAAAATTAATTTTTCCGAGCAAAAGATGATGACAAAAAGCCCTTTGAACCAAGGGCAACAAAATTTTAATCAAGAGTTAGAGCAATTAAATTATAAAAAAGCCGAACATGATTTTGATCGAGCCAAACATGATTTTGAGTTTGAAAAAAAATATAAACCACTCATCTTAATGTGGTCGGCTGGGATTTTAATTGGATTTTTACTTTGGCTTTTTGGAATTTTTACTTTAGATTATTTTATTCATATTAATGAACCACAAAATAGACTTTCAAACCCCGTTGTTATTGCTTTGGCGACATCAACCGTTGTTGCAATTATTGGTCTTCCTTCGCTGATTGTT
>JBIIBR010000118.1:0-4593 GCA_044239285.1 Rickettsiales bacterium
TTGTCGCCGTTGATTCGGCGATTTCAGAAAATGGTAAATTCCGCATTCTTGCCGTCAAAGATCCAGATGAGAATTGGCCGGATTCACGTTTTTTAAATCACGGCGCCAAAGTTTACGGTTGGGTTTTGCTCGATAATGTAAAATTGGGTTATGAATTATGGCGTCAAATTAACGGCTTCCCGCCTGATTTTAACGATCAAATTAAGTCACAAAATTTTATTAATTATGAAAAATAAACAAAAAATTTTGCGATTTTTTTTATTGGTTAAAATTCTTTATCTCGCCTTCAACTTTATTTTTTATAATCAAGTTTTAGCAAAAAATCCAAAAGCTGAGGAATCAACAAAGCCAACGCTTTTGGTCGATAAAATTATCGAATCCTCGCAAAAAAATTATCCACAAATTTTAAATTTTTATGAAAAAGTAGCGATCAAAGAAGGTAAAATTCTTGAAAGTCAGGGCTTCTTTGACGTTAAAATAAAAAATCAATATCAAGATAAAAGTCGAGGCTTTTATGATGGCAAAATTAACGACATTTCTCTTGAAAAACAAAATGGTTTTTTGGGCAGTAAAATCTATGGCGGTTATCGCAAATCTTTTGGAAATTTTGCCGATTATGATGGCAATAATTTAACCAATGATGAAGGTGAATATCGAATTGGCGGAAGCTTTTCGTTGCTACGCAATCGCGGGATTGACAGCGGAAGACTCGATTTAATTACTTCGCAATTAGAACTCCAAGAAAGCAAAATCCAACTCGAAAAAGTAAAAAATGAAATCTCTCGCGACGCCGTTAAAAGCTATTGGAATTGGGTAATTGCCGGTTATATTTATCAAACTTATGAAAATCTTTATGAGCTTGCTAAAAAACGCGATTCACAACTTAAAATTCGCCATCAAAAAGGCGACATCGCCCAAATTATTTTAATCGAAAATCATCGCAATGTTTTGAATCGCCGAAGCTTGATGCAAGAGGCTAAAAATAATTTTGATAATAGCGTTTTAGCCTTGTCGATGTATTATCGCAAAGACAGCGGAGAAATGTTGATGGCGAAAATTGATGAGATTCCAAAAATTGATTTTAATTTGGCAAAAAACTTATCGACACAACTTGAAAATGATGTTGATAATGGCTTAAAAAATCGTCCCGAATTGCGAATTTTAAAAATCCAAAATGATCAAGAAAATAATAATTTACTGCAAGCCAAAAATTTATACCAACCCAAACTTGATTTACAGCTTGAAGCTTCTAAAGATTTAGGCGACGGCACCAAAAGTCGAGCCCAAACCAATAATCAAGTTAAGCTCGATTTTGAATTACCACTTCAACAAAATGTTGCCAAAGGAAAAATTGCCAGCACTTCTTCGAAAATAAAAGCGATTAAATATGAAGAACAATTTTATCGCGATAAAATTCGCACCGAAATTTTGCAATTACACAATTCTTTAAAAAATGTTTTACAAATTTATAGCAATTATTTGGAAGAATTAAAGCTTTCGCAAATTTTAGAAAAAGCTGAAAAAGAACGCTTTCAAAATGGTCATAGCGATTTCTTTTTAATTAATTTACGCGAACAAGAAGTTGCCACCGCGAAAATTAACAAACTGGTTTCAATACTACGCTATCAATCAATCCAAGCTGATTATAATTTTGCAATTTGGTTAAGAAATTAAATTTATCTTGCCCCTGATTTATCTTGTGGCGGGTTTTGTTTAAAAGCTTTAACGGCTCGAAAAACTGGTTGAGATCGCATTAATTCATCTATATCGCAATGCATTTCTCTGGCTTGAGAACTACGAACATTACCTCTTGGCGATTTAAGAGATTCTAGAGCCGAAGCATAAGCAGATTGAATTTCTGTTTCGGGATTGGGGGCTGACATACTAAGATCTTGTTCGATCGAGGGACGAGGAGATTGACTTCTTCGGGCTGAGAAAACTCCAGCTCCGTCATCTTCTTGTTTCATTGTTTCCTCAATCTGTTTTTGATATTCTTGATCTCGTCGCACAAAAACTAAATTGGATGAGTTTTTAGAAAAATTATTAGCAACTTCAAGTTGCGACTCTTCATGCTTACTTAATTCACGCTCTTGAAGTTTTGCATTCTCCCTCACCTCATCCAATAATTTTTCAAAATTGGCAATATGTAATTCCTCCCTTACATCAGAGGATTCAATAGGGACTCCTCCTGAACGCGCTGATTGAAAAATTGAACCAACATTTCTATTGTTCATATTACCCTCCCCAACAGCCATAATGTGCCTTGGATTACGGCTAAGATCATTTCGAGCATCGCCATTAACTGTAATTTCTGCGCCAACAAGTCTCATTTGATGATCACCGTTCGTAACTCCATTTGCAATTTCACCTTGCCCTTGATGATTGATAACAACTCCTTGACGCTCTAAGGCTCCGTTAAAATTATCATTTTCAGCAATATTGTCGCGAACGGCTCTTAATTCCGCTTCTCTTTCATTTCTTTGTTTAATATATTCCAAAGCGAACAAATAAGTGAAGACACCCACTGCTCCACCCAATGATAATCCTGCAACCGTATAATCATTGACGCCGATATATCTTTGTTCATTTTCTTCCTTGCTTCGTTTTTGTAATTCCAATATTCCCCCCTTGGATAAATCGACAAAAGTTCTTATAAGTCCACCCAACAAATATCCTACTCCAGCACTAAGTGAGGATAAACACAAAAGTCCTACAATATCCAAACATAAACTTTTTTTAGTAACAACTTGCTCAGTTTTTGAATTTTGATTTTGCTTCTGAATTGAATTTGAACTTTGATTTTCTGATAAATTATTTCCCTCTTCTAATATTATTTCACTTTGATTTAAATTTTCTCTTAACATAATTTATAGTTTATTTGCGTTTTCCAATAATTCTTTGTAAAATTGCCAAGCAATAAACTGAACTTACTCTTTGGCTTGGAGCTTCTTGATTGGTTTGTTGTGGATTATCTTCCGCCGTTAAAACTCCCAATTGTTCATCGGTGACTTCTAATGCAAAATCGACATTTCTTGCGCGAAAAGCCGTGATTGAACTAAGTGGATTTTCATCACCCCGCTGTGCATTATTTTGTCTTAATTTTTCAATAATTGTATCGGCAACAAGAGAAGCCCTTCTTCTAATATCAACTGGCACAGGTTGCTCTCTGCGTCTTGCAACTTCGTCGATTAATTCTTTTTTTTGCATCAATTCTATTAATTTTAGAGCATCTTTTTTGCCGAGAATACTTCCGACGCCATTTACATTATCAATTACTCTTGCCCTGCCTTTATTAAAACATGAAATAACAAATTGCCCTGTATTATTTTGCGCCTCTTGACCTTCGCCAATCTGCTCAAAATCAGTTAATAAAGCTTGATTTTCATCAGCATCATGTTCTTGCTCGAAGAAATTTTCTAACTCGCGATCACCTCGCCCTCTTGTTAAAATTATATTAATCGCTTGCGGATTATCTTGCCCATCAAGACGATTTCTAACCTCCTTAGCTCTATTCTCAACTTCACTTGAGATTAAATGATCGATTGCCAATCTCATAGCAATTTGTTCGAAATCGCTTGTCGTTTCGGCCAAACTGGCAAATCTCGCAATATTTTCTTTAGCAACAATTTTCTTTTGTTTTTTATATGTTGATTCTAAGCATTCAGCAACGCACTCGCCAATCGTTCCAAGGGTTGGCACTAAATTAACCAAAATTTTTAAATAATTTAAGGCAACAAATTTGGGATTTTTTGGCTCCAGAGCTTTACTTTGTAGAGCTTTAGAGGCTATAAAAAAACTATTAAGATCGGAAACCATTGTTTCAATATAATTTCTCAATACAAAATTAAGCTTGATCGCATTCAATTGATCGTGATAAAATTTATCTTTTTCCGCATTTCTTTGGGCGATTGGATCAACAATTTCAATCGATGAATCATCTTCACTTGGTAATGAAGCTTCTTGTTGTCGCCTCTTCGCCAAATGATCTTCGATGTCTTTCATTAATTCATCCATCGATTTAAATCTAACAACATTGCCAAACATTTTATCATAGCGATCGAGTCTTCGATTTATTTTAATTAAATCTTCTTTGGCTTTTGCTAGATCTTCTCTGATCTTTGCTAGATCTTTTTCATTTTGCGTTAATCTTTTTTCATGATTTTCAATTCCACCTTCGGCCCTTACCAACCTTTTTTCGAAATTACCATGATTATTTCTTAAACTTTCTAATTCACTCTCCATTTTTATTTTTTGCTTTATGCGCTCTTCTTCGCTTATATCAGTTCGCTTGTTGAGCTCTTCAAATTTTCGAATAATATCCTCTATTCCTTTTTGTGTATTTTCGAATTCGGATTGTGGATCCTTTTTCGCGGTCTGTTGCTGAATTGAGGATAGCGATTCAATTAAATCTAGTAATAGTTGCCCTTTCGTCAATACTGGTTGTTCTGGTATCATAGAAAATTGATGATTTAATAAATCTGCCAAGAGTTCTTCTTGGATATCTTGAGCTTGTTGAATCTCTTGAACTTGTTGAATCTCTTGAACTTGTTGAATCTCTTGAGCTTGTTGAATCTCTTGAACTTGTTGAATCTC
>JBIIBR010000119.1:0-4585 GCA_044239285.1 Rickettsiales bacterium
ATCATTAAAACATTTTGGCATTTTTGCAGAATCTTTTCTAACAAATCTTTTCCCCAAAGCATAATCAAAAAAACAATTATAAAGCGAGAATAATAATCCAAAAATTAACAATGATTTTATTGCTCCAAAACACAAACCTAAAAATCTGTTGATATAGATATTTATTGATTCGCTTAAATCTTGCGTAAACCTTCCTGTCAAAAGGAAAAAAACGATAAATGAAAGCATAAATGTAACAATTCTTACGACAACATCGAGAACTAATCTACTTTCAAAATATGGCGAAAGTGCATCGGCCAAAAATGGCGAAATTAAATAAGATAAAGCAAAGGCTATAATCCAGTTGAGTAATGAAAATACTTCTTTGACAGCGCCCCTGTAGCAAGCAACTAAGACTATAAACAAAGTTGTTGTGAAAAATATTATATCTAAAATATTGAAAGCGCCCATATTATTTAAAAATATTTGTTTTTACCAATCTGAAAAATGGTAAGTTTTTTAAAATATCAATTGGATTTTTTATATCCAAATTTTTGTTTGTAAAATTTTCATGTAATAGATTTTTTATATCATTAATCTTTTTTTTGCTAGAATTTTTTATTTTAGCAAAATTAATTAAATTATTTATTTGTGAATTAATGAAATTCTGCGTTTTAAGCGAGTTTTCTGAATCGTCATTGACGTAAAATATAAAACAACGAATTAACACTTTTGCAAGTGTTATTCTCTTACTATAAAAATTAAAATCGGTAGATTTATCCAAGCATAAATTCCATAAAAAATCCGCAACATAATAAAGTTCTTTAAGGCTTTGTTGCATGGGTTTTAAACCTAATGAGTCGGAACAATTTTTTGTGGGTATAAAATTTTTTGGATCTAAGTAAAAATTTATTAATCTTTTTAATGCAATTTTATTATTTTTATCGAGATTTAATAAGTTGAAAATCAAATAAGAAATTTTTTCATGAGTTTTTTTTGTATGAAAATCTGAATCATTTTCGACAATTTTTTTAAGTTGCTCGCATCTAGTTTGAGTAATGAATTCAATTAAACTCAATATGTCATTTTCAAAAATTATTGGCAATAATTTTTCATCGATATCGGCATTTTTTGTTGCCAAAATAAGAGTTTCTTTCGACCAATCTTCAAAAGCGACTATTTTTAAAAAATTATCGAGAATTTTTTGTTTATTTTCAAATGAATCGATGATCACAAAAAAAATATTAAATATTAAAAAAATGAATGTATATTGTGTTGATATTATTTCCTAAATTTTTTCAAAAAACAACTAAAAACGTTAAATGACCAATAATATTTTTACATCTGAAAAGCTTCTTCCTGTTCACAAAAGATTTGATTTAGTTTTTCAAAAAGGTAGGGGCGTTTATCTTTATACCGATAAAGCTAAATATCTTGATTTTGGGGCGGGAATAGCGGTAAATGCTCTTGGACATTGTCATAAAAAAATGGTTAAAGCCATCTCGAAACAAGCTAAAAAATTATGGCATGTTTCAAATATTTATAATACCTCAGAACTCAATAATTATGCAGAAAAATTAGTGAAAGCTAGTGATTTTGCCGATTATGCTTTTTTTTGCAATTCGGGAGCGGAAAGTATTGAATGCGCAATTAAAATGATTCGTCGTCATTTTTATGTTAAAAAACAAAGTCAAAAAAATCGTATTATAACTTTTACCGGAGCTTTTCACGGTAGAACCATGGCGACAATTTCGGCGGCTTCAAAACCAAAATATCTCGAAGGTTTTGAGCCTAAATTAGAAGGATTTGATAATGTTGAATTCGGCAATATTGAAGCGGTGAAAAAGGCAATAAACGCCAACACGGCGGGCATTTTGATCGAGCCGATTCAGGGTGAAGAAGGAATTAGAGTTTCGGATAAAAATTTTATAAAAAATTTAAGAAAATTATGCGACGAAAATGATTTATTATTAGCTTTTGATGAAGTGCAATGTGGCATGGGACGCACTGGTAAACTTTTTGCTCATCAATTTTATGAAACCAAGCCCGACATCGTTTCGACCGCAAAGGCAATCGCCGGTGGATTCCCGCTTGGAGCCTGTTTGGCAACTAAAAATTCTGCGTCGGGAATGGTTTTTGGAGTTCACGGCACAACCTACGGAGGCAATCCTTTAGCCATGGCGGTAGCCAATGCAGTTTTAGATGAAATGCTTAAAGAAAATTTTTTGAAAAATGTACAAGAAGTTGGAAGTTTTTTAAAAAGAGAATTAATAAAAATTCAGCAAAAATTTCCTGATTTAGTCGATGAAATAAGAGGCGAGGGCTTAATGCTTGGAATAAAAATTAATGCAAAAATTGAAAATGGAATTGTAGTTAAGAAATTTATTGATAATCATTTTTTAACCATACCCGCTGGCGAAAATGTAATTCGAATCTTACCTCCGCTTATCATCACTAAAAAACACGTGCTTGAGGCGATTGAAAAAATAAATAAAAGCTTCAACGAATTAAAATTACAAAGTTAAATAAAAATTTTATAACATTTCAACTTTTTAATTATTTTTAGCAAAAAGCGAGATTTTAATTTCTTAAAAATTTTAATAAGATATGTTTATGAAGTCTTCTAAAATAAGTCTCGAGAGGCAAAAATAGCATCACATTTTTTTAATTATGCCCCAAAAGTTTAAATGGAATTTTTTAGTTAGAATTTTTATAGGAAATTTTTGTAATTTCCTATAAAAAACTAGTTACTTTGAGAGATTTGTAATTCAAAATTATTTTTTAAAATTACGACGATTATTATCGTAATTTTTGTTATATGGTTTTCGAGCTGACATCTTACGGCTGAATGTTAAAAGACTAAAGCAAGATAGAATTAAAAAGGCATTTATAATAAATAACTTTAAAGCTAAAGAGCGATAACCTTGATTGATAAGATCGTAAATTAAGTAAAGCAAACCAAGATTGTAAATTGTACCGAAAATCATGCCAAGGAAATAGGAGCTATTATTGGCTTTTTGTTGAGTTTCTTGAAGTTTGTGACGGTGATCTTGTTCTTTTTTTGTAAGGTCGATTAAAACGTTACGTTCGATTGGTGATTCGCTTCTTGAATCATCTCTATCGCGGTTGTTTCTATGTTCTTTCATGTTTTGTTTTTAATTTATAGTTGGCTTGATTTTTGTCGCGAGTGATTGCCATGAAATCTTTTTCAAGAGCAATTTTTGCTTCGGTAAAGGAGTGTTTTCTCAGTTTAACAAAAGTTAAAGTTGATACTGAAACAAAGCCTGCGATGAAGCTTTTAAGCGACGAAATTGTAAACATTTTATTAAGAAAATTTAGTTAAAATTTTTAAAAAATTTGTTCTTATATTCGAGATATTTTTTTAAAAATCAATTTAAATTTTTGTAATTTTTTTTTAATTTTTCTTAAGGCTTTAATCCAATGGCTTCGGTTTGTTTTTTTCTATATTCTACTAATTTTTTTTCAAGTTTTTTGTCGCTAATTGCTAAAATTGCAATCGCCAAAAGTGCTGAATTTTTTGCTCCCGCTTCGCCAATCGCCAAAGTTCCAACTGGAATTCCTGCTGGCATTTGGGCAATCGATAATAAGGAATCTAAACCATCAAGAGTCTTACTCTTAATTGGTACGCCAAGAACTGGAATTTCGGTCATCGAAGCCACCATTCCTGGTAAGTGGGCGGCACCACCAGCTCCAGCGATAATTATTTTAACTCCATCTTTTTTAGCATTAGCACAAAAATCGTAAAGACGCTTTGGAGTGCGATGAGCCGAAACAATTTGAGTTTCAAATTCAACCGCAAATTCTTGCAGAATTTCTTCGCATTTTTTCATGGTTTCGTAATCAGATTTACTTCCCATTATTATTGCAATTTTGTTCATAATTTTTTGTTATTTAAGGTTTAATTTTATATCAAATCAACTTGAAAATTTAAAATAAACTTCGTTTTTTACTTAAAAATTTAATGCCATTTTAATTAAAAGTGCAATTGAAAATACTAATATTTATTCCTTAAGATTATCCTCCCATACCGCCAAAAGCACCAAACGTTGGTAGATCTGTCGTGGATTCTGGAGCTGGAGCCGCCGGAGCCGCCGGAGCCGGAGGATCGGCAATGCAAGTATCACAACTGCCCTTAGGATTTGGAAAGAGGGAAAATTTTCTTGTAAACATGTCATTTTTATTTGAAATATCGCTCTTATTAGCTCCTAAATATGCTAAAGCGGGAACTTCTTCTTCAATTATTCGATTTCTATTACAAGGATCCACATGCGACGCATCCCAAGTTCCTCCGCTCGTCCCATTACAGCTTTTATCATACTCTGTATCAAGATTATTCCAATCCGCAGTCCAAGTTCCATCATTGCAAGAATATGATTTTAAAAACTTTCTTCTAAAATATAATTGGCAACCTCCTGGCATATCTGCAAAATAACCGCATTTCGGAGTACTACTAAAATTTTCCACAATTCCATGTTCAAGGCCATTAGTTTGATGCTCTCCCTTTATATATTTATTAAGAGTAAACCATGCATTTGTATCTCCATCGTTATAATTTGTATCAGTTCTAGTAAAAGAATAATAAAGG
>JBIIBR010000120.1:0-4575 GCA_044239285.1 Rickettsiales bacterium
TGGAGTTATTTCTGCGCTCGGAGCTGAAGTAAAAGATTATCGAGTTGGCGATCGAGTTGCCTATATGAATTCTGGCATTGGCGCTTACGCTGAAAAAAAAGCGGTGAATGTTTATAATTTAATTCCCGTTCCCAATGATATTACTGACGAGCAAGTTGCATCAAGCCTTCTGAAGGGGTTGATGGCTCATACTTTGCTCCATCGAGTTTATATCGCTTCGATGGTAAAAAGAATATTAATTCATTCGGCAACAAGTGGCGTTGGACATATTTTATGTCAATGGGCAAAATATTTAAATATTGAAATAATCGGCACCGTTGGTTCGGATGAAAAAATGGATTACGCTCGTTCAATTGGCTGTTCTTATGTAATAAATTACAAAACACAAGATTTAGTTGCCGAAGTCGCTAAAATAACTGATTTTGCTGGGGTTGGTATTGTTTATGATTCAATCGGAAAAGATACTTTAAGTAAATCATTGGAGTGCTTGTGGACGATGGGAGTTTGCGTGAGTTATGGCGAAACCTCGGGTGCTTGTGAGAATTTTAATTTAGACTCCTTGGTCGAAAATTCGCTTTTTATAGCGCGTCCAGCCCTTTCCAAATATAAGGCAAATCGAACAGAATTAATATTGGGTGCGAATGAAGTTTTTGCAGCTTTGAATAAAGGAATAATTCGTCCAAAAATTAATAATTATAAATTTAAAGATGTGGTGAAGGCTCATCGTGATATTGAGTCTAAGAAGACTATGGGCTCATTGATCCTAACATTTTAAAAAAATCTACTTAAAAAATCTACTTTTGCTTTAAATTTCTGCGTTATTTAGTTTTTTTAGCTCGGGCATGTATGTTTAGATACACTTCCTCGCCAAAAAAACTAAATGCCTAGAAATTTTTTGCAAAAGCGATTTTTTTGTTACGCAAATTTAGCTTAAGAAAAAAGGTACCAGGTTACTTTTTGCTTGAAAACGCTTCATCTTTTTTTTCAAAAAAGATTCGCGACTGGGATTGCGTCACTTCGTTCCTTGTCCCGTTTCTCGCTAAAAATAGCCGTTTAGGCTATTTTTAAACGCGAGAAACTTACTAAAAATAGCCGTTTAGGCTATTTTTTTAAAGCAAATAACCTAACGCAAATTTAGGAAGAATTTGAATCGCTTCGGGCGAAGTAAATTCGCCCATTCGCGATGAGATTTGGGTTTATTTGCGATTAAAGATCGGGTGTTTGTTTTTCGGGTTGAGTATCTAACCTTTGCGCAGTTAATGATGTTGCGTCATTTGTAATAAGTATTTTAACTCTTCCATATATATTTTGAGAAGTATTTTCAGAGTTATCAATACTTCTTTTAACCGTTGAATATGGTTTTTCTTCACTAGATTCAATAGTTTGATTTTCATAAATAGGCTTACTAACCGTTGAATATACTTTTTGATAACTTTTTGGGTCTCCTCCCCAAGGCGTTGGATTTGAAAATGATGCTAATTCGTCTCGTTTTTCTTGTTCTATTCTTAATTTCCCCTCTTCTTCGCGAGCCTTCTCTATTAAATATTTCGGAATAACCACAAAAGAATCGACATCAGTTTTAATAAGAATTTTATTTGAATAGGATTCATCTATTTTTTTATAAGAAATAATTTCTAATTTGCCATTTTCAATTTTACGTTCCAATAAACCCTCAAAAAGGCCATCCGGCACAATTTTTGCCAACTCTTCAAGCGTACATTTTTTCTTTTCACCATTCTTTTCAAAAACTTCAACAGTAAAATCATTGCTATTTTTAATCGGAAATCTCGACTCCAAATTTGGTAAATTTTGAATTTGAAGATTTGGATCTGGATAATGCCTTAAAGGTTGAGAAGGGAACGGTATATGACTTAAGAGTGTTTGCGAATAGGAAGTTAAAAAAATTGGTGGGCAAAGGGAATTGTTGATTTGCATAAAATTTAATTTTTGTTTGAACTATTTATACATGTTTAAACAAAAATATTAAATATCAACAATTAAAATCATTATATAATTTTAAGTATAACAAAAACTATTTATGGCAATTGATGTAATGTCAATTTTATGATAATTTATTGTTGATTTTGGCGATTATTTCGTCAATTTTCGGCATAATTTTTGACAAATGAATATAAAAATATTGCCAAATAAATTCATTATTTTCTCGATATTCAAAACGTTGCAAATCCAAGATATTAGCAATCCGAATAAAGTCTTTACTACCATATTTTTTAGAAAAAATTTCTAAGAAAGTTAAGTCGTTATTAGAAAAAATTAAATTAGTGAATCCGGCACCGTGAGTGGCTATAATTAATTTTGCATTAAAGAAAATTTCAATTTGTTGTTGTAGCGATAAACCCTCTAAATCAAATGTTGCAAAGCCTCTTTTGGTGAGCTCTAGATTAAAAGATTTTTCATTTATGGTCTGCCGTAAGCGAGCCTTTTTTCTAGAAATATAAATTAATTTTTTTTCTGCGTAAGGTTTTTCGTTAATGTGATATTTTTTTAAAAGCATATCTCTTAAAAAAATCATGGTTTCCGCAATTTTTTTGTGATGAATATAGTCATAAAAAGCATCGTGAAAATGATTAAGGTAAATTAGCTCTTCGCACTCAATAAAATCACCTTTTTTTACATAGACAAATTCCAAATTTTTAAAATTTTCTTGCAACAAATTATGAAGTTCTTTTTGAACCTTATTAAAATCTGCGCGAACTAAAATTTTAAGAGGAGTGTTTTGATAATTGCTATGTTTGAAGAAATATAAAAATGGATAAAAATAATCAAAGAAAATATGAAAATAATGTTTTGAACCCTTATGGACTCCAATCAGGTTAACTGAGATCCCGGAGAGTTTTTTAATTGACTTATTCTGCCACGAAAATTTTACCCAATTTTTATGAACATTGCCATCGTAACAATTAATAACTTTATAAGAATTGTTAATCGGGTAAAGTGAGCATCCTGTATTTTCTGCGACTAAAATATTTTTGAATTTTTTAGCAAAAAAAATGGCATCTTGCTCATTGTTAATATTTAAAATCTCTTCGCCATCGATGTTTTTGTAGTTTATAGACTTATTAAATATTTTAAATCTTAAAGATAATTTTTTGCTTTTTGCAATTGAATTGAGAATTGATGATTTGATAAAGCGAATTGAAATTATTTTTAGAATTTTTGCCATACATTTTGTATATTTATTTAATAAAGTGGATTTAATTATTCATGACGTAAAATCTCCGCAGGGTTGGATTTACTAGCTTTATAAGCTGGATAAATTGTTGCAAGAAATGAAAAAATTAATGCCATTGATGAAATTAAAACCACGTCAGAAATAAATATTTTTGAAGGCAAGGTTGATAGAAAATAAATTGCCGGATTAAAAAGTTCGACATCGGTAAAAGATTCAAGCCAGAGCTTGATATTATTGATGTTGGAGGCGAAGGCGACGCCAATTATCAATCCTAAAAAAGTACCAAAAACGCCGATTGATGATCCGCAAATTAAAAAAATTCGCATAATACCAAATTTTGTCATGCCAAGAGTGCGTAAGAGTGCGATGTTTTTATTTTTATCATTAACCAACATAATCATGCTGGAAATAATATTGAAAACTGCCACTAAAATTATCAAAGTTAAAATAAAAAACATCACCGTGCTTTCAACTTTTAAGGCATCGATGAAGCCAGAATTGGCGCTTTGCCAATCTGAAATATAAATATTTTTATCATCGTGAATTTTTTCAAAAATTATTTTTTTTGATTGCTCAACCAAATTAACATCATCGAGAAAAATTTCAATCGCCGTTGCCGAATTTTTATGGCGAAAATGAATTTGCGCCATTTCATAATTCATAAAAATTGTCGAGGAATCATATTCGTAAAGTCCACTCGAAAAAATTCCGCCGATTTCATAAGTTTTAATGCGTGGAATAGCTCCAATTATGGTTTCATTCGTCTCAGCGGAAATAATTTTTATTTTATCACCACTGCGTAAATTCATCGATTGAGCAATCGAAGAGCCAATAATCACCGCATCTTTTTGCGAAATTTTTTCAATATCGCCATCGATAATATTATTGGCGATTAAATCTTTATTTTTTAAATCATTGAGATCAATTCCACGAATTAATCCACCCAGATTTTTGCCATTGTGAGAAAGCATGGCTTGGCTTTCGATGATGGGGTTTAAATATTTTACGCCATCGATGGTTTTTAAATCCGCAATAATTTTTTCATAATCATTAATTTGCCCTTGACGACTGTAAATTGTAAGATGGGCGTTAATGCCAAGAATGCGATTTACTAATTCATAACGAAAGCCATTCATGACCGACATCACGATTATCAAGGTCGCAACGCCAATCATAATGCCGATAAAAGAAAAAATTGCAATCACCGAAATGAAGCCTTCTTTGCGTTTCGACTTAAGATAGCGTAGGGCTATCAAGAATTCTAATTTTGAAAACATATTATGAAATTCCTTTGCTGGTTGAATATTCAAATTGATAAATTTGATCGGGGAAAGCTATTTTAAAAATGTCGTGACATGCGCTGGCGGATTCAGCAAAGCCCG
>JBIIBR010000121.1:0-4569 GCA_044239285.1 Rickettsiales bacterium
TTAAGTAATAGTTTCGTATTCGCAATGATTCCAAGCATAAATTCCGCCACTAAGATTATAAATTTCAAGATTTGGATCTTCCATTAAAAGTTTATTGCAACCATTAAAACTGCGCTTCCCATGTTGACAATATAAAACTAATTTTTTGTTTTTTAGTGGTGGAAGGGCATTGATCGAAAGCTCGCCAAGTGTAATTAATTGCGCTTTTTAAAGATTTTTATCTCAAAAATATTTTGCTTAATTAATAAATTTTCAAGTTAATTTGGTATAATTCCCGAACGTCGATCAATATCACCTCATTATTTTCAAGCCATTCTTTTGGGGTGATGCAGTTAATATCGGTAATTGGCATAAAATAAAATTATAATTTAACGATTTTTTAGAAAATCTAAGGCGATTTGGGCAACATTTTTTTGCGCTTCTTTTTTGGAATTTCCTTCGGCATAAAATTCTTGACTCAGACCTTCAATTTCAAGCTTTGAAACAAATATTGGTTGATGATCAAGACCGCCTTTTTTTTCGGTAAAATAGCGAGGTAATTTTTTAGATTTGGCTTGAATTAATTCTTGTAATTCTGAAATGCAATCTTGTGGAGGTAAAATATTTTTATCAAAAAAATCTTGCCAAAAATTTAAAATAAATCTTTGAGCTTCTAAATAATTTGCATCAAGATAAATCGCGCCAATCATGGCTTCGAGCGCATTTTCCAGATTATTTTTATTTTGATTTCCGCCAATTTTTTTTTCACCAAAACTTAAAATTAACATTTTTGGTAAATCAATTTTAGTGGCAATTTTTGCTAAGGTTGTGCCCGAAACTAAATCGGCGTGACGTTTTGATAAATTGCCTTCATTTTCGCTCGGAAATTTTTTCATCAAATATTCTCCGATCACTAAAGACAAGACTTTATCGCCTAAAAATTCTAATCTTTCATAATTAAAATTTTGTGAGCTTTTGGTGTTTAAACTCGGATGAGTTAACGCCATTTTTAACAAATTTTCATCACGAAAATTATATAAAATTATTTTGTAAAAATCTTGAAAATTTTCCATTAATTTAAAGCTTTACCAATTCTTTCAAAGCGGATTGTTTTAATCCACGCTGATAAATCAAAGATAGAATTGGGGTTTGAGAAAAAAACAATTGAGGCGCGTCCAACTAAATTTTGCTCAGGAACGTAGCCCACAAAATTCAAAAAACGGCTATCTTGCGAATCATCGCGATTGTCGCCCATAAAGAAATAATGCCCCGCGGGAACGGTATAAATTCCAGTATTATCTTGCGGTGTAGTTTGGCGATGATAGGTGTTTATTTTTTTGCCATTGGGCAAAATTTCGCTATATTTTTGAAAGGCTGATTTTTTTTTAGTTTGATCTTCAAAAGCATCGCCTTCAAAAGTTTTTTTAACCTCTTGATCGTTGATAAATAAGACGCCATCTCGCATTTGAATATTATCTCCCGGTAAACCGATTAATCTTTTTACATAATTAATTGATGGTTGCGACGGCAATCTAAAAACCGCAACATCTCCTCGTTGCGGAGTGTTTTTAAAAATGCGTCCTTCAAATAAATTTAATCCCAGCGGAAAAGAATAGCGACTATAACCATAAGTATATTTATTAACAAAAATATAATCTCCTATTAATAAATTGGGATACATTGATGAAGATGGAATATGGAAGGGCTCGAATAAGAATGAGCGCAAAATAACGGCACATAATAATGCCCATAAAAAAGTTTTGAAAAAGCCATCTTTTTTTGGCGCAATTTCTTCAACAATTTTTACTTCTTTTACGTTGGTTTTTTTATTTTTTGACATCATTTTAGTTTTTATTAATGATTAAATTTTTACCATCCATTTCTTGCGGAATTGCAATTTTAAAAAGTTTTAAAATTGAAGGGGCAATGTCGTTGAGTGCTCCATTTTCTAGGGCGTAATCGCCATGATTTGCGCTAATAAAAACAAAAGGAACGGGATTGGTAGTGTGCGAAGTGTGCGGATGGTTTTCGTCATCCAGCATGCATTCAATATTACCATGGTCTGCCGAAATTATCATGGCGCCATTTTTTTCGAGAATAATTTTTTCGAGAATTCCGAGTTGATTATCAATGGCTTCGCAAGCTTTAATTGAAGGCTCAAGCATGCCCGAATGACCAACCATGTCGGGATTGGCGTAATTGGCAACGATAAAATCAAATTTATCAGAAGCGATCGCTTCGACTAATTTTTTCCCAACTTCTGTCGACGACATTTCGGGTTTTAAATCATAAGTGGCAACCATCGGCGATTGCACTAAAATTCGCTCTTCGCCTTCAAATTCTTGTTCGCGACCGCAAGAAAAAAAGAAAGTTACGTGAGCATATTTTTCAGTTTCGGCAATGCGCAATTGCGTTAAATTGTTGGTCGCCAAAATTTCGGGCAAAGAGTTTTTTATTTTTTGGTGTGGAAATAAAATTTTATAAAATTTATTGAGATCTTTTGAATATTCAGTAAGCGCCAAAGCTTGTGAAAATTTACGCAAATCAAAAAGTTTTTGTGAAATTTGACGAGCGCGATCGGCGCGAAAATTAGCAAAAATTAAACCATCATCGTCATTGATGCCGGAATATTCGCCGACGATAAAAGGCTTTATAAATTCATCGGTAATATTTTGTGCATAATTATGCTCAATCCCCGCAAAAACATCGGCAAATTTTTCACCTTTGGCGAAAATTATGGCGTCAGTTGCGAGTTCAATTCTGTCCCACTTATTATCGCGATCCATGCCGAAATAACGCCCGCCAATCGTGGCAAATTTAACTTTTTTATCGAGATTTTTTTGCGCTAAAGTAAAATATTCAACCGCACTTTTTTGTGCGACATCGCGACCGTCTAAAAAGGCGTGAATAAAGACTTCGATATTATTTTTAACCAAAAAATTGGCTAAAAAAATAATGTGATCAAAATGCGAATGAACGCCACCATCGGAAAATAATCCAATTAAATGACAAGGTTTATTTTTTTCTTTTAAATCCGCGACCAGATTAAGTAAATCAGGTTTTTGTGTGAAAGATCCACCAATTATGGCTTTATTAATCTTGGGTAAATCTTGATAAATTACGCGACCCGCGCCAATTGTGCTATGACCAACTTCCGAATTGCCAATTTGACCTTCGGGCAAGCCGACATCGAGACCTGAAGTTTTTAATTGCGAATGCGGATAAGTTTTTAGAAATCTTTGATAATTGGGCATTTTAGCTTGGGCGATAGCGTTGAATTCATTGCCTTCATCGCCAATTCCGAAGCCGTCTAAAATGCATAATAAAATTGGTTTCATCGCACGAAAATTTTGGTTTTAAAAAATTATAATTGAATTATAAAATACTTTTTTTGTAATAAAATTACAATCTTTAAAAACCTAAAATGATTTAATTTTTCTTATTAAAATTGATAATAAAATTTTATTTTTTCTTTAAAGAGTTTTGTTGAAATATTTAATCCCAAACAAATTCATAGCAAGATTTAATAGGCTATAGCTGATTTACCAGAATTTCCAAATCTTTAATCAAAATATCTTTCTGTTCTTTGCTAATTTGAACTTCAAGGTCGTATACTGGATGTTTTCCAACCGATATATCGTTTAACATTTTGCCAGTATGATTAATGACTGCGGCCAATGTATTTCCATCTTTTATATTAAAAATTTCTCTATTATTGTCAAAAAACTTATCTCCATAATTATCGCTAAGCGAACTTATGACATTTTTAATCTGATTGAGATTAGCTTTGAAGGCTTGCGAAGCATTCTTTTGATGTGAACGAGATTTATTTTGTGCTATTCTATAAACTTTTGGCAATGCAATACCGCTTTCTGTAATTTTTTCACTAAACTGAGTAAATTGACTATCATCTTGATCGCTACCATAAAGCAATTTAAAGACATTTCGCAATCCTCTCATCGAGGCGTTATCTGCTGTACAAGGAACAATCAAGCGATTAGAAGCGACGATAGCTAATTCTGTGTAAGGAGAAAAGCTGGGATTGCAATCTATAAAATAAACCTGTTCTTTATTGCTATAATTTTTAGCGTAAGCATCGATTAAATCTAATAAAAGAGTACGACTATTTTTCCAAGAATTTTTTGCTGGAGAAGTTGATAAATAATTTATAATATTTGAGCAAATATCCAACTCATTATCGCCAGATAATAAATAAAGGTTATTTGGAAGTTGGCTATTATAAGTATCTACTTTTACAAAATAATCATTAATATTTAGAGATAAAAAACCACTTCCTTCGGAGGCTCTTTTTTTGATATAGCTAGCAATAGTCAAATTTTTGTCAAAAATTTTATCTAAATTTTCTTGTCCAGAACCATTTCCTCCAAGAAGAATTTCTGATACATTGGCTTGGGGACACATATCTACGACAATTACCTGCTTATCTTGGTTATTTTTTGCATATTCTGTTGCTAATAAATATGTCAAAAATGTTTTCCCAACTCCCCCCTTATTGTTCCAGATACAATATTTTTTCATTTTTTTGGTTAAATTTAGTATGGATTTCTCTTAAAAACCAAGCAATATAAG
>JBIIBR010000122.1:0-4493 GCA_044239285.1 Rickettsiales bacterium
ATTCCGATTGAACGCAATTCTTTTACTGAATGTTGTGTTGGTTTAGTTTTAAGTTCGTCGGCACTTTCAATATAAGGAAGCAAAGTGAGATGTAAAAAAGCGCATTGATTGGGCATTTCATAACCAAGTTGACGAATCGCTTCAAAAAAGGGCAGGGCTTCAATATCGCCAACCGTTCCGCCAATTTCGCAAAGAGCAAAATCGGTTTCTCCTAAATCATTTAAAATAAATTTTTTGATTAAATCGGTGACGTGAGGAATAACTTGAACCGTTCCGCCAAGATAGTCGCCCTTGCGTTCTTTCGATAAAAGTTCGAGATAAATTTGCCCGGCGGTGATGTTATCACATTTCTTGGAATCAACTCCGGTAAAGCGTTCATAATGACCTAAATCGAGATCAGTTTCCGCGCCGTCATCGGTGACGAAAACTTCGCCATGTTGAGTTGGACTCATAGTGCCGGGATCGATATTTAAATATGGATCAAGTTTACGCAATTTCACTGAATATCCACGGGCTTGCAAAAGTGTGGCGAGTGAAGCCGAAGCGAGTCCTTTGCCAAGCGAAGAAACTACGCCACCTGTAATAAAAATAAATCTAGTCATTCTTTTAAAAAATTATTTACCCGTCATGATTCGATCAACTAATTGTTGAATTGTCGGCACAAAGCCATTGGCATAATATGGATCACTGGCAAAGCGATAAGCGCTGTGTCCGGCGAACATTAATTGATTTTCGATATCGATGCCGTGACGCACATCTTGTAAAGTTTTTTGAATACAAAAACTTCTTGGATCGGCTTTTTTACCATTACTAAAGTTCAATTCTTCTTTGTCGGTCCAGTTGCTAAAACGGCAATGACTCAAACAACCCATGCAATTAATTTGATCGGTTAAAATTTGTTGCGCCTTTGATTTGTCAACGAACATCAAGGTTTCATCGGGAGTTTTCATGCTTTCGCTAAAACCTTTTTTAACCCAATCATCGACTTTATTTTTGTCCGAAGATTTAATGTAAACCACTCTGCCTCTTTGTCCAAATGGAATTTCGCAATTGAAAGTTTCATCAGTTTTAGCGCGATATTCGACTTGATGAATTTCACGCATTTTTAATTCGCGAATAAAATCATTTTCAATTGCCGAAGAATAGAAACCAGTAGGGCTAAAACGATTTAAATAAACATCTCCCTCTTTTAAAGATAATAATTTGTCTTTCCAAGATTTTGAAATTGGATATTCTTGAGTTAAAATTGGACGGGTGCCGAATTGAAAAACGATCGGACCAATTTCTGGATTATCAAGCCAATGTTCAAATTCATCAAGATGCCAAACTCCGCCCGCCATAATAATTGGAACGTCTTGTAAGCCAACTGAATTCATGAAACTACGAATTTCAACAACGCGTGGATATGGATCTTCATAGCTTTCAGGATTTTCGGCGTTGGATAAACCATTGTGGCCACCAGCTCTCCACGGGCACTCGTAAACAACTCCGCCCAATAAATCTTTGGCTTTGTGATAACTTCTTTTCCATAAGGCACGAAAAGCGCGCATCGAAGAAACAATCGGATAATAATAAACGCGATATTTTTCGGCAATTTCTGATAAGCGATAAGGCATTCCAGCACCGCAAGTGATGCCGTGGACCATGTCTTTAGCGCCATCTAAAATGCCGGTTAAAACTCGTTCCGCGCCACCCATTTCCCACAAAATATTCATGTGAATGCGACCGCGTCCAGAAGAAAGATCGTGAGCAATTTTGGCTTGCGAAATTCCGCCTTGAATTGAAGAGGCGACTAACTCTTCATGTCTTTCGCGACGAGTGTGAGTTTTGTAAATTAATGGAACATATTGTTGATTTTCATCAATGTAATCAGCGTTAACTCCTGAGAAAGTTCCGACAGCACCAGCCTTAGCAAAATGTCCTGCAGTTATGCCGTTGGTGATTCCAACGCCTTTGCCACCTTCAACAATTGGCAAACATTCTAAACCAGAAATTGATAAAGATTTGATTTTTTTAAGCAAAATTTCTCCTTGCGAAATATTTTTGAATAATGAATTTTTTAAAAAATATAATGTAAATATTAATACTTTATATGGCAATAAAATTAGAAAAAATATAATTTTAAATTAGGAAATTAAAAAACCAACATTAAGATTGTTAAGTAAAATTTCAATTAATTTTTTTAAAGCTTTTTATTTTATAAATGTCAGAAAATATTCCGCAATTCTCGGTTGCCGAATTCTCCAAAGCAATAAAATTAACCATCGAAAATGCTTTCGGTTATGTTAAAATAAATGGCGAAATTACGGGCTTCAAACGTGCTTCGAGCGGGCATCTTTACTTCAATTTAAAAGAGGATAATGCGGTTTTAACCGCAGTTTGTTTTCGCAACCAAGCCAATGCTATTGATTTTGAAATCGCCGATGGTTTGCAAATTTGTGCTTCGGGCAAAATTACTTCTTACGAAGGGCGCTCCAATTATCAAATTATCGTTGATAAAATTGAAATAGCCGGAATCGGAGCGATTTTAGAAATGATCGAGAAACGTCGTAAGAAGCTGGCCGAAGAAGGTTTATTTGATGCGGTTTATAAAAAAAAATTACCATTTTTTCCAAAAATTATTGGAGTAATTACTTCGGAAACCGGCGCGGTGATTGAAGATATTAAGCATCGCATTTTAAATCGTTGTCCGCTTCATTTAATTCTTTATCCTAGTGCGGTGCAAGGCGACAAGGCATCGCGCGAAATTATCGCCGGAATTAAATATTTTAACGCGCTCAAAATAAATCGACCCGAAATTATAATTATCGCGCGCGGAGGTGGGTCATTTGAAGATTTATTGCCATTTAATGACGAAGATTTGGTGCGTGAAGTTTTTAAATCGGAAATTCCAATTATTTCGGCGGTTGGGCATGAAACTGATTTTACTTTAATCGATTTTGTTGCCGATATCAGAGCTCCAACACCTACAGCGGGCGCGGAATTCGCCACTCCGGTTTTAGAAGATTTAAAAAATAATTTTAAAAATCTTGAAAAAAATATCAATAATTCCATCGATAATTTTTTTAATAAAAATCATTTGGCGCTTAGAAATCTCGAGAGAAATTTATTAAGTCCGCAAAAATTTTTAGAAAATTCACAACAAAAAATCGTAAATTTTTCTGAAAAAATTGAATATTCAACGAAAAATTTTCTGGAAAATAATTTTTTAAAAATTCAAAAAATATCAATTTTGAGTCCGCAAAAATTTTTAGAAAATTCACAACAAAAAATCATAAATTTTTCTGAAAAAATTGAATATTCAACGAAAAATTTTTTGGAAAATAATTTTTTAAAAATTCAAAAAATCGCCATAAAATCCGATGTTATTTTTGAAAGAATTAAAATTTTTCAACAAAAAATTTTTTATAATTTTGAAGCAATTAAAAAGAATGTTGAAAATAATTTAATGCAAAAAAATATTATGATTGAAGGCTTCGCCAGCACAATAAAATCATGCAATTATCAACAAATGCTCGAAAGAGGTTTTGCGGTTTTAAAAGATAAAAATAATCATGTAATTACCAATTGCGAAGATTTAAAAAATCAGCAAAAATTTACCATTAAAATGCATGATGGCGAAGTTTTGGCAAATCTTAATGAGGTTTTAAAAAATCATAATTCGCCCGCAAAAAAAATCGATAATCAACCCAATTTTTTTGATTTAATTGAAAAATAAATATGTTTAAAACTCCACAATTTTGGTTGCAAAAAAATAGCTTAATATCATTGATTTTATTGCCTTTAAGCCTTTTATATAAAATTGGTTTTTTGCTTAAAAAAAATTTGGTAAAAACACAAAAAGTTGATTTACCAATAATTTGTATCGGCAATATTATTGCGGGTGGGGCGGGTAAAACTCCTGTCGCTCTAGCTTTAGGAGAAATTTTTAAAGAAAATAATTTTGAATTTTGTTATTTAACGCGAGGTTATAAATCTAAAAATAACAAAGTTTTAATGATTGAAAACCCTTGTCAATTCAATGTTGAAGAGGTTGGCGATGAAGCAAAACTTTTGGCGGAAATTGCGCCAACTTGCGTTGCTAAGAATCGTTATTTGGGTTATCAAAAAATTCGTGAAAATAAAAAATTTCAAGCAATTATAATGGATGATGGTTTACAAAATTTTCAACTTGAATATGATATAAAAATTTTAGTAATCGACAGTAAAATTGCATTTGGCAATAAACGTTTGATTCCAAGTGGTCCGATGCGCCAAAGCCTTGCTGAAGTTGCTAAAAATATAGATTTATTTGTAATTATCGGGAAAAAAAATATACAAATTGAAGAAGAAATTTTGCAACAAAATTCGCAAGCAAAAATTTTATCAGCCCAAATTTTTGCATCAAATCTTGATAAATTTATTAATAAAAATATAGTGGCGTTTTGTGGAATTGCTTACCCGCAAAAATTCTTTGATTTTGTTAAAAATATTGGTCTTAATTTGGTTGAAAC
>JBIIBR010000145.1:0-3800 GCA_044239285.1 Rickettsiales bacterium
ATAACATTGCTTGATAAAGAATTACTATAACTAAGCTTTCTATATAAATTTTGTTTCTTTAATGATTCAATATCATTAATATAATTATTAATCATCAATTAATTTTGTTTACTTTTATTATAAAAATTATTTCTAAATAAAATTTTATTGCCTTTTTTTTAAGCTATTTTTTAATTTTTGTTAATTTTAACTAGCTAAATAGAAAATAGCGATTAAAATAAGTTTTAGGAAGTATAAATCTATTTCACCATTTTAATTTTATTTGAATCTTTTCAAATATAAAATTTTAGAATCGATTTATTGAAAATACAAATAACGATTTCTTTCAACACCTTGGAAGCCTTATTATAAGCTTCATTTGAGCCTTTCTTTCTTAGTTTTAGATGAGTTTTTTGGATCGCTATTTGTTTTCTCTACGCTTTATTTATAAATAAATAATTAAATTACTCATGACAGATTTTCAATCTTTAAACTTAAACGAAAATATAATTTCAGCTCTTCAAAAGAAGGGTTATACACATCCAACACCAATTCAACTTCAAGCAATTCCGCATATTCTTGCGGGCAAAGACTTTCTTGGAATCGCACAAACTGGAACTGGAAAAACTGGAGCTTTCGCTTTACCAATTATTCATAATCTTAGCGAAAATCACCAAAAAAATTCACCAAATCAAATTTCGGTTTTAATTCTTACGCCTACTCGCGAATTGGCAACGCAAATCGCCGACAACATTAAAGTTTACGGCAAAAATTCGCATTTAACTTGTGCCACGGTTTTTGGCGGAGTGAGCGAAGTTCATCAAATTAAATCTTTAAGAAGTGGCGTCGATATTCTTATCGCGACTCCTGGAAGATTACTTGATTTGACTAAACAAAAATATGTCGATTATTCAAAACTTAAAATTTTAGTTCTCGATGAAGCTGATCGCATGCTTGATTTAGGCTTCTTTGACGATGTTAAAAGAATTATGGACTACTTACCAAAAGAGCGCCAAAGTTTATTATTTTCGGCAACAATGCCACCAGCCATTGAAACTCTTGTTCACAAAATTTTAAAACATCCGGTTAAAGTTGAAGTTACTCCTCAATCAACCACTGTTGAAAAAATTCAACAAAAAGTTTTTATAACTTCTAGAAACAACAAAATCAATATTCTAAACGATATTTTGAAAAAACATCAAGCTGGTTCAGTTTTGATATTTTGTCAAATGAAACACAACGCCAATCGCTTAGCTCAAAGCCTTGAAACTCTTGGCTTCAAGAACGCAGTTTTGCATGGTAATAAATCACAAAATGCTCGTGAAAAAGCTTTAAATGATTTTCGCTCTAATCGTGTAAATATTTTAATCGCCACTGATATTGCGGCTCGAGGAATTGATATTGCCGACATTTCAGTCGTGTTAAATTTCGATTTGCCACGCGACATTGAAAATTATGTCCACCGCATCGGCAGAACTGCACGCGCAGGACGCGAAGGTCTCGCTATTTCATTATGTGATACTTCAGAATTAAAAGCTTTGCGCTCAATCGAAAAAAGCATTGGCATGAAAATTCAAGTTGAAGAAGCGGGAGAGTTTGAAAATGTTGAAGGGTCGGTTAATAAAGGAATTTTCGGCGTTAAAATTGGTAGAAGCCCAGTTCAACATCGCGACAGAAAAGATGGTCAAGGCGTTGCCGATGAGCGTCGAGAAAGCGCTCCCACAGGTCGCAGAATTAACGCACCAAGACGCGATAGAGAAGAATCTTCCGACAAACCTAGAGGAAATTTTGAAAGACGCGAAGGAAGCGATGATCAACCTCGTGGTAATTTTGGAAGACGTCGTGAAGATTCAGCTGACAGAACGCGTGGTAATTTTGGAAGACGTCGTGAAGATTCAGCCGATAGACCGCGTGGCAATTTTGGTCGTCGCGAAGATTCAGCCGATAGACCGCGTGGCAATTTTGGTCGTCGCGAAGATTCATCACGTGATGACAATATTGGTAATGTTGGCAATAGAGAAGATGGTTCAGCTCCAAGAAGCAGAAGACCAGATGGCGAATATTCTCAAAATAGATCTAGCGCCAGAAGTCGCGAAGATGGCCCCGCCAGATTTTCCAAAGGTCCTAGAAAATTTGACGGCAAAGAAAGAGATGGAAATCAACGCGATAGCAACGGTTTCTTGAAAAAAATCTTTGGTGGATTCATGAAAAAAGAAGATGAAGGATTTGCTGGCAATAGAAAGCCTCGTAGCAATTTCGCTAAAAAACCTTTTGCAAAATCTAGTGGTCCAAAAAAGAATTTTAATCCAAATTTTAAGCCTAGAAAAAATACCAATTTTTAGCACTTAAAAAAAATATTCAATAAAAGCAAAATAACTGTTTCTTTTTGAAATTATAGTAATAGGCTTTGAATTGAAAGAGTGATATTTTTTATTCACTCTCTTAAATAATTTTAATAATAATAAATATAATATCATGGAAAAGTTTTCAGGAAAAGTAAAATGGTTTAATTACACAAAAGGTTTCGGTTTTATCAAGCCAGATGGCGCTGATAAAGATGTCTTTGTTCATATTAGCTCCATTGAAAAAGCAGGTATCAAGAATTTAAACGAAGGTCAAAAAGTTAACTACACTTTAACCGTTAGAAAAGGTAAAGAATCTGTTGATTTCATCGAATTAGCTGACTAAAAATTTTAAAAATTTATAGAGTGATTTTGGAATATTAATCTGTTTCAAAATCGCTCTTTTTTTTTCTTAAAAATTTATTTGATATTTTTTAATTGAAATAATCCTAGTTTAATAGAAATTATTAGAAAAAAATTATAAAAATGATTTCTAAAAAATTACTCTCCATTCTTTTTATAAACTTTGCAATTCAATCATGCTCATTCAATCATTTAAATGATTCGATAAAAAGCACTGATTGCAACAACATGAAGCAAGAAATTCAAGCTCGATCAAAATTATTTAAAAAGCTTTCAAATCAAGATCTAAAAAATCGTCGCAACGTCAAAATTCCTTCAGTATCAAGCCTTGAAGATGAAAGTGTTTTTTCCAAAATTATCAATGCTATCAAAAATTCACCAAAAAATTCACCCTATATTGTTGTTGATTTAAGAGGCTATAAAGATGTCGATTTAACCAACATAATGATTTCCAATGAATCAGATTTTACCCTCACCCCTTATCTATATTCATCTAAATATTCTCAAGGTTTTTTTAGTTTAATTAACATCAATGAATCCTCGATAACAATTGCTCCACCCGAAGTTTTTAAAGCCTTTAAACCTCAAAAAATTTATCGCCCAGATTTAACTCAAAGTGAAATAATAATAAATGTTAGTGATTCAGAAAGTGTATTTGGAAATATGAAATTCTCTAAAGACATAAAGTTTTCATTAATCGCCAATAACATAAAAAAACCTTATAGATTAGATTTAAGAGAAGCCAGCAACATGCAATTTAATTTAAATCGCAAATGGATCATGCCAGTCTACAGCCTAGAAAATAGCTCGATTGACAATAGTAAAATCACTACAGCTTTTATTCAATTTGTTAATAATAAAAATTCTCAAATAATACTTAAAAAGTTCTACAAATCGACCGCAAAATGTTACATTGATGACAATAAAAATAAATTTACAAACTAAAAATTATGAGTTTTTATCTTAAAAAATTTAGCAAAAAAATGATTTTTTTAGTTTTTTTGTTAAATTTTTCATGTCAAAGCTACTCTACGGAATACAACTCGCAAGAAAAAATTAACGTAATTTCTCTGTCAGAAATAAAAAAAGGCGAAGCATGTAGCAACAATTTATTTG
>JBIIBR010000123.1:0-4453 GCA_044239285.1 Rickettsiales bacterium
CGCCTCCAAGGCTTGAAAGCAAGAAAACTCCAGCACCGCCAACATCTTGTAAGGTAACGTTGCGACGTAATGGAGCGTTATATTCATTCCATTTAAAAATTAAACGGAAATCGCCGATACCACTCGCTGCCAAGGTTTTTACCGGACCGGCAGAAATGGCGTTAACGCGGATATTGTCTTTACCCATATCCATCGCAAGATAACGGACACTTGCTTCGAGTGCTGCTTTGGCAACGCCCATAACATTGTAATGAGGCATAACTTTTTCAGCGCCGTAATAACTTAAAGTAATAATGCTTCCACCACCGGCATTGATCATTAATCTCTCAGCTTCTTTGGCAACTGCCACTAAAGAAAATGCCGAAATATTCATGGTATTTACGAAATTTTGTGGAGAGGTGTGAAGATATTTGCCACGCAATTCTTCTTTGTCGGAGTAAGCGATGGCATGAACTAGAAAATCAAGTTTTCCCCATTTTTTTTCAAGAGTTTCGAAAACTTTTTTTACCGATTCAGCGTCGGTGACGTCGCAAGGTAAAACTATATCAGATCCGATTGACGCTGCCAATGGTTCAACGCGTTTTTGTAAAGCCTCTCCTTGAAAAGTAAAAGCCAATTCAGCACCATATTTATGAGCTTCTTCAGCAATGCCCCAAGCTATGGATTTGTTGTTGGCAACACCCATGATTAAACCTTTTTTTCCTGCAAGAATTGTCATTTTTAAAAAAATTTTAGTTAATAAATTTAGTTATTGTAAAGCCAAGGAGTGATTTGACGATTTTGCTTTTCAAAATCAGCAATTTTTTGCGATTTTTGTAAAGTTAAACCAATATCATCAAGCCCCTCAATTAAACAATGTTTTTTAAAAGAGTCGATTTCAAATTTAAATATTTTTTCACCGAAGTGAACTTCTTGTTTTGGTAAATTTACAGTTGCCGAATTATTTGGCAACTTAGAAAATTCTAATAATTCATCAATTTCAGAATTGTTTAAAACTATTGGTAAAATACCATTTTTAAAACAATTATTATAAAAAATATCAGCAAAAGATGGGGCAATTACGCATTGAATTCCAAAATCAATCAACGCCCATGGAGCATGCTCACGACTCGATCCACAACCAAAATTATCGAGAGCAACTAAAATTTTAGCATTTTTAAATTCAGCTTTATTTAAAATGAAATTAGTAATTTCATTTTCATTTAAATCATAACGCATTTCGTGGAACAAGTTTTTGCCAAGGCCAGTTCTTTTAATGGTTTTAAGAAATTGCTTTGGAATAATCATATCGGTATCGATATTAATCAAGGGCAATCCAGCTACGATAGATTTTATAATATTAAATTTTTGCATTTTTAAATTTTTTTTAAAATTATTTTGCCAATGTCTCTTAAAAAAAACAAGGTTAATTTTATTTATTTATATCGATTTTAATTTGTTTTTTTAATTCTTCAATCGAAGAAAATTTTTTTTCATCGCGAATAAAATCCAAAAATTCAACGCGAATTTTTTTATGATATAAATTTTTTGAAAAATCTAATAAATGAGTTTCAAAAAGTGGCTTCAAGCTTGAATTATTAAAGGTTGGCTTAATTCCAAAATTTGTAATCGAATTATAAAATTTATTTTCATCATAAATAAAGGTTTGAGTTTTGTAAACTCCAAATTTAGGTTTAATTAAATTAATTTTATGATTTATATTTGCCGTTTTAAATCCAAGTTCGCCCGCGATTTTCTTGCCCTCAACTACTATTCCGTCAATCGCAAAATTATGGCGCAAAATTTGATTTAAAGATTTTATCTCGCCATTTTTTAAATATTGGCGCGCTAGCGAAGAGGAAATAGTAATTTCATTATGATTTTTATCAAAAATTTTAATCGGATTAATTTCGTGTAAATCAAAATTATAACTTTCGAGAGTTTTAAAATTTCCTTCGCGACCCTTGCCAAATGTGAAGTCGTAGCCAATAATTAAAGATTTAACATTAAATTTATTTATTAATATATCTTCAATAAAATTATTGGCTTTTATTGATGATAATTTATTGTTAAAAGGAAGTATGATTATATAATCTAAATTATATTTTTTCAGTAAATTTATTTTATTGGCAAGATTGGTAATGCGAAAATCATGATTAAAATCACTTTTATTTTTATTTAAAAATAAAATTGGATGCGGTTCAAAACTTAAAAGTGCCGAAGATAAATTATTTTTTCGAGCAATTTCTTGAGTTTTTTCAATAATTTTTTGATGCGCAAGATGAACTCCATCAAAGTTCCCGATGGTTAAAGCTAATTTTGGTAATTGATGATTGATTTGATTTAAATTGCGAATTAAAATCATGTTTTATTTAAAAATTTAATAGTAATTTTAACGTGAAAATCGATCATTTAAAAATGATAAATTTAAAATTTTTCCCCCACAAAATTTGGTTTTTTTTAATCAAATTTTGCTTTAGTTTGATTATTTTTGTTAATTTTGCACGAGCTGACGAGGTTTTGCAACATAATTCTTCAACAAATTTTCAACATGGAATTTCAATTTTCGGCGATTTAAAATATTCGAAAGATTTTAAAAATTTAGATTATGTTGATGTCAACGCTAAAAAGGGCGGAGAGGTTCATTTTGGAGTTGAAGGCGGTTATAATTCATTTAATAATTATATTTTAAAGGGCATCGGTGCTCAGGGATTATCATATCTTTATGATAGTTTGATGGAGGGGACGGATGATGAAATTGGATCGCATTATGGTTTGATTGCTAAAGAAGCGAAATTAAGTTCTGATCGTTTGACTCTCGAATTTAAATTGCGTGAAAATGCTTATTTTCATGATGGCAAAAATATCACCGCCGATGATGTGGTTTGGACTTTTAATAAATTAATTGCCGAAGGACATCCGTCTTATAAAATGAGCTTTCGCGATGTTGAAAATATTGAAAAACTGGGAAAATTTCATGTCAGATTTAATTTTAAAAATGCCAATAATCGCAACTTGCCTTTAATCGTCGCATCCTTGCCAATTTTACCCAAACATTTTTATGAAAAAAATGATTTTTCGAAATCTTCTTTGACAATTCCAATAGGCTCTGGACCCTACAAAATCAAAGATTTTGTCGCTAATCGTTATGTTGCTTATGAAAGAAATAAAAATTATTGGGGGGCGAATTTGCCAATCAATATTGGGCGCTATAATTTTGATAAAATTATTTTTGATTATTATCGCGATAACAATGTTTTAATCGAAGCTTTTAAAGCGCAAAAATATGATTTTCGTCAAGAAAATGTCGCGCGCAATTGGGCGAATGCTTACAACATTAAAGCGGTGGAAAATGGCGAAATTATTAAGCGCGAAATCGAACATGAAATGCCGGCGCCGACGCAAGTTTTTATTTTAAATTTACGCAAAACCCAATTTCAAAATCATGCTTTGCGTAAGGCGATTACGCAAGTTTTTGATTTTGAATGGCTTCGCGATCATATTTTTTACGGCTCTTACAAGCGCAATGAAAGCTATTTTACTAATTCCGAATTTGCTTATACCGATTTTAAACTTCCGAAAACTGCGGGCGACGGTATTAATCGTCAAAATATTATCATCGCTCAAAAAATTTTAGCCGCTGCTGGTTATCAAATTATTGAGCAAAAATTAATCGATCCACTCACTAAAAAACCGGTGTCGATTGAATTTATGATTGACCAGAAAGCCTTTGAAATGGTGGTGGCGCCTTATATTAAAAATTTAAAAAAACTTGGAATCGATGCCAAAATGCGTTTCGTCGAAGAAAATCAATTTCAAACCCGAATTAATAATTTTGATTTTGACGTAATGGTCGGAGTTTATCCGCAAAATATAATTCCCGGATCAGAATTATTTGGCTATTTTCATTCCTCGCAAAAAGATATTAAGGGCTCGCGCAACCTTTCAGGGCTTGATGATAAATATGTTGATGATTTAGTTGAAAAAATCTCTAGCGCCAAAACAAAAGACCAGTTAAAATATTATTGTAAAAAACTTGATAAGCATTTTCTTGAAAATTATTATGCAATTTTGCAGTGGCACAATAATAAACATCGCGTGCTTTATCGTGATATTTTTGAATTTCCAAAAACTTCACCAAAATATTCTTTGGCGATTGATAGTTGGTGGATTAAACCGCAATTTTTAAATAAAAAAAATAACTCAAAATAAAAATTTATGTTCATTCAAACTGAAGAAACGCCCAATCCGGCAACCTTAAAATTTATTCCCGACGGTCATGTTATTTTAAAAAATGGCACGGCGGAATTTAAAAATCAAAAACAGGCGGAAACCAAGTCGCCACTAGCTTTACAGCTTTTTGCAATTACAGGAGTTGAGGCGGTTTTTTTTGGTCATGATTTTATAACCATTACAAAATCGGGCAATGCGGTGTGGAAATATTTAACCAGCGAAGTCCAAGCTGTTATTATGG
>JBIIBR010000124.1:0-4452 GCA_044239285.1 Rickettsiales bacterium
GCATTGAAATCCAAATTGGAGTTGGTTATCAAAGCGATTTAAATCTAACCAAGAAAATCATGCTTTCCTCAGCAAAATTACATAAAAAATGTATTGCCTATCCTGAGCCAGAATGCTTCGTCACCAGCTTCAATGAATATGACATTACCATGACCTTATATTTTTGGATTAGTGACATTGTTGACGGTAGAATGGGCGCTAAAAGCGATGTTATGATTGAAGTTTTCAATGCTTTAAAAGAAAACAATATTGAAATTCCTTTCCCACAAAGAGAAGTCAAAATAACTGGATAATAAAAAAAATTCTAAAGATGAATTTTGTTCAAAAAATTTTGTGGATTGTCGTTTAATAATTCTAAAAAATTATCACTAATTTTTTGATTAATTTTTTCAACAATTTCTAATTCTTCTTTGCTAAATTTTGACAAAACATAATCAGAAATTTCATATTTTAAATGCTCTGGTCTGCCAATCCCCAAGCGGATTCGCGCATATTCTTTACCAATATTTTCATCAATTGATTTTAAACCATTATGCCCACCATTGCCACCGCCAATTTTATATTTTATTTTAGCGAAAGCTAAATCTAAATCATCGTGAAAAATTATAACATTGGACAATGGAATTTTATAAAATTTTATCGCTTCCAAAACTGCCAAACCCGATAGATTCATAAAAGTTTGAGGCTTTAAAGCCAAAACTTTTTTTCCAAAAATTTCGCCAGCAAAAAAATCGCTTTTAAATTTTTTTTTCTGCGAAACCAATTTGTGTCTTGCAATAATTTTATCAATTAGTAAAAATCCAAAATTATGACGGGTATTTTCATATTCGATACCACTATTACCAAGACCAACTAATAAATGCATGATTCGCTCTAAATTTATTTTAAAATATTAATTACGTTTTTTATAATGAACTATAAATTTTTAAAAACATTAGTATTTTTTTCAATATTAATCTCTGCCTCTTGTGCAAAAAAAATTCGACAACCTTATATTATTTCCAATTATTTAGATATTCAACGACTTGAAGAATTTGATCATCAATCTTGTGCAAATTTGAAGTTAAATTTTGACAAATCAAATAACGTTGAAAGCAAGCTCTATTGGCATTGTAGACTCTCATTCGCTAAATATCATCTCGAGCTCAATCCAATCTTTCCAAGACAACAAGAATTTAACCAAAAAATCACCGATTTGATTACGCAAATTTCCATAAAAATTTCACGCAATCAAGAATCGAGCATTGAAAGAGAAATTAATAAAATCGATGAAAAAGATCATCGCCAATGCAATAAAATGGGCTACCATCCAGATGCGCGCGACCAAATAAAAATTGAAGAATATTATTTATGTCGTAAAAATCTGATTGAATTAAATTATTCCGAATTGCCTTTTGGTAATCAAAAATATGCAGAATATCAAAACAAATCCTACAATATTGCCTTCGTAATCGACAAAAGAATCAAAGAATCAATTAAGCAAAACCAAGAAAAACTTGAAAAATATCCCGAATGTTCGAGCTTTAAAACATTTAGCGATGAATTTGAAAAATGCGTTAAAAGCTTAGATTTATTCAAAAATTGTATAGTTGAATCTAGTGCTAAAATCCTTGAAAGAGAAGCTTCGGAAAAAATCATTTGCCAAAAACAAGCTTATATTCGTTTTAATGACGAGATGATAAAAAATGACGAAAGAACTGATTTGGAAATTATAAATCGTAATAAAAAATCTGACAAACAAAATAAACAAAATTTTGAATCGAACGGCATTAATGAAAAAGATTTTATCGGCAAAACCGAAAAAGAAAATAAACCCACAAAGACTCCAACCTTGGAAGAAAAAATTAAAGAATGGGAAGAGGCTTCTAAAGAAAGAAATAAAATACAAAATGATAATAAAAATATTTATACCAAACATGAAATTTCAAAACTTCGAAGAGAATTTATTTCATCTTGTATAAAAATAATTGATGCCGATTTAATGAATCTTAAGAATGATTTTTACAAAAAATGCGAGAAAATAAAATTTTTAAATTAACTTAATATCTTCTTAATAACTCGCAGTGCGTGACTATTCCTTCAAGCTTTTTCAAATTTTCCGATAATATATTTAAATCACATTCCTCGGCAAATTTTTGCAAAGTTAAAGTGCGTTTTTTAAAAAATCCGAATTCTTTTTTAATTGAGCATAAAAAATATCCACTAACTTCAACCGAATCAAATATTTTAAAATAAATAGAGTCAAGAGTTTGTGGCTTTACTTTCGAAACAAAATCAACCAATTCACGCGAAATTCTGGTTAATTCAAATTCATTAAATAATTTATTTTTGACGTCAATATAATCTTTTAAAATTATTACGAGCTCTCTAAAATTTTTTTCTTTGGCAATTTCGTAGGATAAATCAAGATCTTCAAGTCCGCAAACGGCAAAATATTGACAAATTTTAATGTGGTTTCTTTTGGTTGCCATAATTAGAGAATTATCGCCTGCGCCGTTTCTTTTATTTCTATCAGCTCCAGAGGCAATCAAAAGAACAACTATGTCATAAAAATCTCCAATCGAAGCAAAGTGCAAAGGGGTCAATCTTTGATTTTCAGGAATAGTTTCGGTATTCAAATCGCATTTGATTGATGTTAAATATTGTGCAACTTCATAAGATCCAAATTCAGCCGAGACATGCAAGGGAGTAAGCCCAAATGAAGTGGTAACTTCCTTGTCAATTCCCGCCTCAATAAATTCTTCAACAATTCCTTTATAGCCAAATTTTGAGGCATAGTGAATTGGCAACCAATTTCTAGTTTCGTCGGAAGATTTGGCGTTAATATTGGCTCCATAACCAATCAATATTTTAACATTTTCTAATCTATCACTAATAGAACTATGATGCAAAGACGTGTATTTATTGATGTCGCCAACATTTAGATTTTCAATTCCGATTACATCAATAACACTTTTTAATTCTTCAGCTTTACCAAACTTTGCAACGACATGAAAAAAAGAGAATTTATAATCACTAAACTCTTTTAACAAAAGCTCTTTAGCATCAGGTAAATCAATGATTTTTTGTAAATTTTGCGAGATTTTTTCTTTTAAAATTTTAAATTCATGAAATTGAATAGCTTTAACGTCTTTTTTGTAATATTTAAAAAAACTATCGATTATTTGTTGATCAATCAAATTTATATCCATAAATTAAATAATTATTTTCGTTGATATTGAGCGCCTCTGGATCTTTCTTGAGCCCTACTCGCTTTAATAAAATTTTGCCAAAATTTAGTTGATTCGCCTTTTTTCATCGAATCAGCTTGAGCCATAATTGTTGCGATTCTTTCACCGAATAATTTTCGCGTCCAAAAACCAACCGCCGGAGCGACGCCGACTATAACCTCTTCTTCTAAATTAACATTATTTTCTTCTAAAATTTCAAATTTTTGTTGTTTTTTTGCATTTAAATTTTCAGCCTTAACTGCGGAATGAGCCCTTGGTATCTCTTGTTTCTTGCGACTAAGCTCTTCATCCTCTTTAATAAAATTTTTTTTCTTTTGTGGTAAAATTTTTTGAGCGGTTTCCTTTAATTTAAGATATTTTTTATAAGAAACATAAATTATCAGAGATAATATAGATCTAATAATCAACACCAAAATCACGCAACATAACGCAAAAGCTAAAAGAACTATTACAAAATTTATTAATGTATATTCTGACATATTTCTTTAAGTTTTTTGTAACTATTAACAAATCCAATCAAGGAATATGTGTCGACCGCAATTTTTCCATCACGCGCCACGCCATTAACTATCATTTCGGCACTATTTTGCATTTCTTTAATAATATCGGCATCATCATTTTTATCATTGGCCCAAGATACGGTTTTGTAAGGGAATAAGTAATATTTTTTAATTCCAAAAGTAAGCTCAACATTTGAATTTTTATTATAAATAAAGCCTGAGGAGGTGCTAATTTCATCGGCATCATTCTCAATATTCGTTACTAGAAAAAACGGCTCACCTCTTTTATCAAAATTGCCCTCGCTTTTTATCGGCGTTGAGGCAATATAACAAACTACTTTATCGCCTCTTTCGGTTTTAAAAACGCTCCAATCTTGAAAACGGGCTTGTAATTCTTGCGAATAACCTTTGGAAAAAGTTAAAAAAATACAGTTTATTAAAATTAATGCGAGTTTTAAAAATTTCATAACTTGACTTTATGTTAAGCAAAAAATATTTTGTTATACTTGAAAAATGTTATTTCTTTTTTTGATATTGATAGAGCTAATTAAATAAATCTAGTTTTTTTTCAATTTTATTTAAATTAAAATTTAAAATTTTCCATGGAACACAAAACCGAAAATCAAAACAAACTACAAAGCGTTGATTCAAAAGCTATCACTAAATCACCAGAAGAAATTGTCGTCAACCATGAACAACATTCAGAAACTCACGAAAAACAT
>JBIIBR010000126.1:0-4420 GCA_044239285.1 Rickettsiales bacterium
GTTTGGTTTTATGTTCGGGAAAAGTTTATTACGATTTAATTGAAGCGCGTGAAGTGAGTAAAATCAATGATGTTGCGATTATTCGTCTCGAACAACTTTATCCATTCCCAGCTCAAGAATTAGCTAGTGAAATCAAAAAATACAAAAATGCCGAAATTATTTGGTGCCAAGAAGAGCCGAAAAATATGGGTGCGTGGAAATTTGTTGATGATTTAATCGAAGAAGTTTTGCTTGAAAATAAACATAAAAATTCGCGCGCTAAATATGTTGGTAGAGTCGCCAGCGCTTCTCCAGCAACGGGTTATGGCTCTTACCATTCGCGCGAACAAAAGAAATTAATCGATGAAGCTTTAATCTCATAATTGCAACAAAGTGAAACAATATATTTTATATTTTAAAAAAATAAAAATATATTAAGTAATAGAAAAAAGTTATCATTATAAATTATATTATTAATTTGTTAATAATATAATTTATATGAATAGCTCTGAAAACACTTTCTCATTGTCACCACTTGTTGCGAACATAAAAAAAAGAATTGAAAAATTTTTTAAAAGCTGTTTTCCTAAAAATAAAATTTATGTGGATGCTTCAACCCAAACCGACGATTCTAGTTGTTCATTAGACCAAGATTTTACGGATTCTCCAGAAATTTTATCACCGCAACAAGAGCCCGAAGCAAATCCATCAATCAGTAAATTTATAGTAGATTCTCAGTTTAGGAGAATAATAAAATCACATTCTCAACTAAATTCATCAAATTACCTTCCTTTAAATTTAAATAATGGATTATTATATCAGCCGATTTATGCAGAAGGTAAGTCTCCAGCCGAGTTAGAGCTTGAATCTTTTAAAGCGACATTGAAATGTTATAAAATTATTTTATCTTCTCAATCCAATCCAATTTATAAAGGGTTACAAAGGTCTTCGAAGGTCGATTTTCCACCCACTTCAAATAGTGAATCTTTGTTTCATCCAATTAATTCAGAAGTTAAATTTTCGCCAATAATTGATAGGCCATCCACTTCATTAGCAAGGCCAAATTTACCAGTTAATCGAATAACAAGAACTCTGGCTTTGTAAGTCTTATAAAATTCTTAATTAAAAAAATTTAATAATTTAATCCCTCGATTTTTAATGGTGTTAAATCGAGGGATTTTTATGATTTACAAACTCACTTCCTTTTGCGTTTTATAAGGTTTTGTTACTATTGGAAGAGGCGTTTGACGCTCTTTATCTCTCGGAAATATTGGTGGAACTAGTGTGATTTTACCATCTTTTTCGATGGCAATTCTCTGTTCCCCATCTACGATTTTCAAGCCTTCCAATTCTTTCTTTAAATATTCTTGAAATATTTCCACCGATATTTCGGCGCCGTTGAAAATTTGACGTGGATGCTCGTCGAAGGAGGGTGCGTGCGGATTGTTGCTAAGGAGCCCTTATTTATAAAAAAATAATTTGAGTAATTCTTTCTTTTATGTTAAACAAATTTTTCAAAAATAAAAAAGCCATTGACGAAAATTTTATTGGCAATAAAATTGAAAAATACCAAATTAATAAACAACAAATCATAAAAATATGACCATTGAAATCAAAGTTCCGCCTCTTGGAGAATCAGTTTCCGAAGCCTCAATCGCTAAGCTTCACAAAAAAGTTGGAGATGCGGTTAAAGCCGATGAATTAATTCTCGAACTCGAAACTGACAAAGTTACGCTCGAAGTTAACGCGCCCGCCAATGGCGTTATTTCTGATTTAAAAGTCAAAGAAGGCGACAATGTTAAAGTCGGTGATTTGGTGGCTTTAATGCAAGAAGGTGGATCGGTAAAAGCCACGCCAGTTGCTTCTGCGCAAAGCACTCCAAATTTACAAGCTTCAGTTGCTTCAAATAAAATTTCGTCGCAACATGAACTTTCACCCGCTCCCAAAAAATTGGCGACAGAAAATAATATTGACACTTCTAAAATTGCTGGCTCAGGCAAAGATGGTCGCGTAACTAAGGGTGATGTGCTTGATGTAATTGCTAATGGCGCAACAAATAATTCAGTTCAAATTGCTTCGCAAGCTTCTAGTTCTAAGCCGACAGAGCGTGTAAAAATGTCAAAACTTCGTCAAAAAATTGCCGAAAGATTAAAAGAATCGCAAAACACGGCGGCGATTTTAACGACTTTCAACGAAGTCGATATGGGCGCGGTAATGGCGCTTCGCTCGGAATATAAAGATGTTTTTGAAAAAAAGCACGGCGTTAAATTGGGCTTCATGTCATTCTTTGTTAAAGCTTGTATCGTCGCTTTGAAAGAGCTTCCAGCGGTTAATGCTGAAATTGATGGAACTGATATTATTTACAAAAATTTCTATGATATTGGCGTCGCAGTTGGCTCCCCGCAAGGTTTGGTGGTGCCAGTTCTTCGTGAAGGTGATAAATTAAATTTAGCTGGAATCGAAAAAGGCATTTCTGAACTTGGCGTTAAAGCGCGCGACGGCAAACTTACTTTGCCAGATTTAGCCGGCGCAACTTTCACAATTTCTAACGGCGGAGTTTACGGTTCATTGATGTCAACGCCAATCATTAATCCACCGCAATCGGCAATTCTTGGTATGCATAAAATTCAAGAACGTCCGATGGCGATTAATGGCGAAATCAAAATTCGTCCAATGATGTATTTAGCTTTGTCTTACGACCATCGCATTATCGACGGCAAAGAAGCGGTGACATTTTTAGTCCGCATCAAAGAATTGCTCGAAGATCCAAGAAGATTAGTTTTGGATATTTAGTTTTGGTAAATTAGGGGCGATTTATGGAAAGTTTTTTATTTTCATTTTTCATTTTTGCGATTTATTTTCTTCCATTTTTAATCGCCTTCATTCGCAATCACATCGATTCATTGGCGATTTTCGTTCTAAATTTATTTTTAGGTTGGACCTTCTTCGGCTGGGTCGTCGCCCTAGTTTGGGCGGTAAAAAAATTTGAAGTTAAAGCCAAAAATTCTGCAAATAATTAATAGATTTTAAAAATATTTTTATTGATTTTAAATTTATTAATAAATTAAAATTGGTCCTCATAATATCCAATAAAAAATTAATTTTTGAATATAAAATATATGAAAACCCTTGAAATCGCCAAAGACATAGTTTTTTTATGCAATAAAAATAATTATGAATTTAATAACACCAAAATACAAAAATTATTATATCTTTTTGTTGGTTTTTGTTTGATAAATGGCATCGAAGAAATTTATGATATTGATGAAAAGCCTAAATTCTGGCCATATGGTCCAGTGTTTCCGAAGGTTCGTAAAAAATTTGAAGCAATTAAAGAAATCAAGCGAAATAAAATTGAATCGATTAGCGATAAAGAAGCGATAAATATTTTAGAAAAAACCGTAGAAAAATGGGGAAACATTCCAGCTGGGAAGTTATCGATTTGGTCTCACATCGAAGGCTCGCCTTGGGATTTATTGCAAAAAGAAGGAGCTAATTGGAATACCGAAATAGATTTAAATTATATAAAAATTTATTTTACACAAAAAGTTGAAAATGTAATTAATTACTAATAAAAAATAACAAAACCACAATGAAAACCCAATTTAAACCCAGCGATTTAAGTAATTTCGCAGATATTGATCTTGAAAATTTTACTCTCGAAGAACAGAAAAAACTCGCATCTTTTGACCCCAAAGAAATTCTTTATTCCTCCAGACAATTGGCTTTTCGCTTTAAAGAAAGAATGCAAAAACAATGGTCCAATCTTTTAATGGTTTATCTTGTTATATTTACAATTTCAATGTTTACAACTCTTTGGTTTAGTGGGCAATGCGGAGTGTTGTGGATTGAAAAATTTTGCATCAGCCATTTAAGCGACACCACTTTAAACTTCTTAATTACCGTTGGATTCGCCAAAGTTATAGGCGTTGTTTGGATCATAGTTAGACATTTATTTCCAACTACAAAATAATTTTCTTCAATTTAAATTTTACAAATTGGGCATAATTATTTAGTGAAAATCAAAGCTAAATTTTTTTAAAATCAAAAAATTAAATCGTAAAAATAGCTATTTAATAAATAAAAATTTATGTTATTTTTGATGAATAAACTTAATGTAATTTTTAAATTATGATTTCAGCAATCGATTTTTCGCAACAATTAATTCGCATTCCGTCTTACAGTGGAGAGAGTCCACAAGTAATTGAATTGCTAAAAAATACTTTACAAAAAATTGGTTTTGAATGTAAAATTCTGGAATTCGAAGGCGATGGATCTTACAAAGTCAACAATCTTCACGCAATTTATAATCCACAAAAATCTGCTCAAACTATTTATTTTGCGGGGCATACCGATGTCGTCAATGAAGGCGAGCGTAAGGATTGGCGTTACGATCCATTTGAAGCAAAAATTGTTGATGGTAAACTTTATGGACGCGGTG
>JBIIBR010000127.1:0-4410 GCA_044239285.1 Rickettsiales bacterium
AATTACTTCGCAAAGAAATTTAAGTTATTTTGCTTATTCTTTAGGAGATTTTTCTAATGATTTTTTATGCGATTCGCAACAAAAATTACATCAAAAATTGCAAGAATTGGGTTTTTTAACTGAGCCAAATTCCAAATTATGTCAAAATGTTCAAGAGCTGATGGAGCATTACAAATCAATAGTCGATAATCGATTTGAAATAGATTATGATTTAGATGGAATGGTTTATAAAGTGAATGACTTTATTTTGCAAGAACGCCTAGGTTTTATTGCTCGAAGCCCAAGATTTGCCATAGCTCATATTCTCGAAAGTATAAATATCGGTGGAGTTGTTGTTTCGCGAGCGACTTTACACAATCAAGATGAAATTTTACGCAAAGATATTCGCATTGGTGATGTTGTTGTGATTCAAAGGGCGGGCGATGTTATTCCGCAAGTTTTAGAAGTCGATTTAAGCAAGAGAAATGGTGAAGAAAAAGTTTTTGAATTTCCCAATAATTGCCCAATTTGTTCAGCAAAAATTATTAAAAATAATGAAGATGTTGTGCTTCGATGCAGTGGTGGATTGGCTTGCGAAGCTCAATTGATTGAAACTCTTAAACATTTCGTCTCCAAAGATGCTTTCGATATTTCCGGTCTCGGCAAAAAGCAAATTGAGAATTTTTTTAAAGAAGAAAGAATTCGATCTTTTGCTGATATTTTTACGCTCGAAGAGCGAGAAATTTCAAGCCCCGAGCCCTTGATTAAAAAAAATGGTTGGGGTGAAAAATCGGTTGAAAATTTATTTTTTGCCATCAATCAAAAGCGAAAAATTGATTTAGATAAATTCATTTATGCGATTGGTATTCGTCACGTTGGCGAAACTACAGCAAAAACTCTCGCCACTCATTTTTTAAATGCTGAAAATTTTATTAATTTTTTCAAAAAATTTGCTAAATTTTCTAATTTAGATTTGGAAAAAATTAATTCTTCACCCGAATTTTCCGAATATTTCGAATTTATTTCCATCGATGGCATTGGCGACAAAATGGCGCAAGCAATTTTAGATTTTTTTCGCGATGAAAAAAATTTAAAAATGATCGAAGATTTATTAATTCACTTAAAAATTAATCCATTAAAACCCAAAATAAATAATTCGCCATTGGCAGGAAAATCAATAGTTTTCACTGGTAGTTTACAAAAAATGAGTCGAGCAGAAGCGAAAAAAATTGCCGAAGATTTAGCGATGAAAGTTTTGGGAGCGGTTTCAAGTAAAACCGATTACGTTGTTGCGGGAGAAGATTCAGGTTCTAAACTTAAAAAAGCTCAAGAATTATCAATAAAAATATTAAATGAGGAAGAGTGGCTAAATTTAATTTCATAATTAAAATATTAAAAAAATTAGCAATTTATTTGATAAAATTTTATCAAAGATTTTTAACTTTTTTTTTAGGATCGCATAATTGTCGATTTGCTCCCTCATGTTCAAATTACATGATCGAAGCCATTGAAAAAAAGGGATTAATAAAAGGAATTTACAAAGGTTTTTTAAGAATTTTGAAATGCCATCCTTTTTCTAAAAAATCGGGATTTGATCCGGTTGAATAACGTTAACATTTTTTGATTTATAAATAATTTCAATGATAAAATTTTTAAAAATTTCTTTAACATTTTTAATATTTTTTAATGCCGAAGAGGCTTTAGCTCAATACATTCCCAACCCCGCTGAAATTCAAAAACTAATTCAAGATAAAATAAGTAACATCGATCTTGAATCGCTTGGTCTCGACAATACTTCGGAAAAATTAGAAAAAAGGGGAGGGGTTCCACAAAATTTAATCGATATAATTGCTAAACGTGAAGAAAAAAATCTTGAAGATTCAAAAAATAAAAACGCTAATAAGCCAGAATTATCAAGCGATTCAAAAAAAACTGCGCCAGTTAAAAATGTTGAACCTTCAATCAAAAATATTAAAAAAAAGACAAAAAAAATAGCAAAAATTAAAAAATCTAAAAATCAAAAATCCGATAATTTAGAAGATTTTTCCAAAGAAAATGAAGAAGATTTTGCAATAGAAAATAACCAAAAATCTTCACCAAAAAACAAGAAAAAATCTTTAAGAATGACCTTGGAAGAAAAGGAAAAAATAGCTCTTAATGAAAAAAAACAACAAGAAAAATTACAAAAATTCGAAGAATTAAAAAATTTTTATTTAAAAGATTTAATTGCCCAAGAAGATTCTGAAATTGAAGATTTAGAAAGTGAAGAAAAAATTATTCCAAAAAGAAAAGAGTTGGCACCTTTTGCACTCGAAGAATTGCCACCTTTACCGATTCTTAATCGAAGCCGAACGGTAGATAATTTTCATATTCCATTTGTTTACACTCCAAAAGAATATATCGACATAATGTTTTCAGCAATATCGATGGGAAGCATTTCTTATTTTAATGAAGCTTTTAAATATGTTTTAAATCCGAACATTACAAATGATCAAGGTGACACTATTTTAACTTATGCGATTTTTTTAAAAAAATATTCGGTAATTTCGTCGATTTTAGCGAAGGGCGCTGATCCAAATTTACCAAATAAACTTGGTCATAATCCGGTTTCAATCGCGATTGAATTAGTTGATTTTCAAGCGCTAGAACTATTGGCAAAAAACAAAGCAGATTTACAATATAAAGATGCCTTTGGAAGAACTTATTTAATGCACGCTTCAAGAGTTGGTTTTTTACCTGCGGTTGACTTGCTAATCAAGAACAATGTAGGCATAAATGACATGGATAATGATGGCTTTACCGCCTTGTCAATCGCCTATCGCCACAAAAAAGAGTTGGTTGTGCAATATCTTTTAAAAAATGGTGCCAAAACTTGGATTGAAAAAAATTACAACCCTCAGCAAAAATATTTTATCAATGACTTAAATAATCGCTGGAAGTAATAAAAATAAGTCTTAAATTTAGGACATATTTTTATCAAAAAATTATTTTGATACAATGTAAAATTTTTTACTGATTAATAATTTTAATACTATAATTTTGGGTATATAATTTTTGAAAAAATAATGAGCATAAAAAACATAACAACTCAAAATCAATTGCAACTTAACGATATCGAAATCGAAGATTCTTCCGCATTCGATATTTTTAGAAAAAAAATAGTAATATCACTTGTGATAACTCTATTGTTTTTTGCGTATAGTGATAAAATTTGGGCACAAATAGAAGGTCTCTACAACTCGTCAACTGAACAGTTTGCAGGAATTTCAACTCTAATGTCAGCAACAGCTAGTAACGATATTGATGGCGTAAGATTTTTTAGCAAATCTGGTCCTTCGGTTATAAATCAACGAAATAAAGGTGGCGCAACCTCACTCCACATAGCCTGCCGTGAAGGAAATTTTGAAATTGCTAAAATTTTAATCGAAAACGGAGCCAATGTTAACATCGTTGACAATGAAGGCTGGAGCCCTTTGATGAGAGCATCATTAGCTGGCAAAGAAGATATAGTTGAAATTCTTTTAAAAGGTGGTGCCAAAGCGCAATTATTAAATTCACTAAATGAAAGCGCATTAGTCCACGCTACTTCTGCCAAATGCCTAGGTTGCATAAATAAGATTATTGAAAATGGTAATCTTATAAAAACTATGGATACTTTAGTTCTTAAAAGTCAAATTGCTGATGCTTTTTTAGTGGCTAGAAGCCAAGAAAATTCACAATCTCAGGGTATTTTAGAATCATTCTTGGATTATGTTTCCAAAATATCACCTTTAGTTTTAAAAAACTCAACAACCATTGAGGAAGAACCGCTTCCATTATTATCAAATCAAAGCAAAATAAGCAATTCAAGATTAAATAAATTTTCAAAAAACTATATTTTAAAAAATCAAGATAATGAAAATTTAACAACCGAACAACAAAACACTTATGGAGTCCTAGAAGATCCAAATCTTCCAACAATATCCAAGAAAAATAACATTAAAGAATCTGAAATTTTTGAACAAAATATCTCATTAAATAACGAACAATTTAAACCAAATTCGATTCAAACAAAATCACCAACAAAATATAAATTTAAATCATCGGAGACTAAAAAATCTTTGCCACAAGAATCGCCAGCAATTCCGAATATTTTAACAAATAATCCCCCGAAAGAATTGACCAAGCCTAATCAAAAAATCAAATATTCTACCATTGTTAATCCGCAAAAACAAACATTGCCAAAACAAACGGAGATCAAAAAATTTAAATTTAAAATTGGTCAAGCTAGTATAAAGAATAACAATATTGAGCCATCACAATCAAAAATTAAAAACCTAACAAACGAAATCCAAATTGAGTCTACAAATAAAAATGATATTGTTGTTGATTTAAATGATAAAGGTCAAGACTTCAATGAAAACCCTACGTCCACTCAAGAAAATCAAGATG
>JBIIBR010000128.1:0-4384 GCA_044239285.1 Rickettsiales bacterium
CGATTTCTTTTTCTGATAAATTTATAACTTTAAGAGGGGTTTTTTTAAGAACCGAATCTTTAGTTACTTGCATTGATTTAATGTTTTTTTCCGATGGAATTTCAAACATGGCATCAATAAGAATATTTTCAACAATTGCTCGCAATCCACGGGCACCAGTCTTGCGACTAATAGCTTTTTTAGAAATTTCATCTATGGCTTCATCTTCAAAAAGTAATTCAACGCGATCGAGATTGAAAAGTTTTTGATATTGTTTAGTTATTGAATTTTTTGGCTCAATTAGAATTTGTTTTAAATCTTCAGTGGTTAATCCATCAAGCGGAGCTATGATTGGCAAGCGTCCAACAATTTCAGGAATCAATCCGAATTTTATTAAATCATCAGGCTCAACATCTTTAAAAATATCTTTACGAGTTGTATCATCTTTATCTCTTACGTCAGCGCCAAAGCCGATTGAAGAACCGACGCCACGATTTGAAACGATTTTTTCTAAACCAGAAAAAGAACCGGCGCAAATAAATAAAATATTTTTAGTGTCGATTTGAACATATTCTTGTTGAGAAGATTTGCGTCCCGGTTGAGTTGGAACCGATGCTACCGTGCCCTCAATAATTTTTAACAAACCTTGTTGAACGCCTTCTCCTGAAATATCGCGACGTGAATTATCTTCAACTTTGCGGGCAATTTTATCAATTTCATCAATATAAACAATTCCTCTTTGGGCTTTTTCAATATCGTAATTGGCAACTTGCAAAAGACGAGAAATAATATTTTCAACATCATCACCAACATAACCAGCTTCGGTTAAAGAAGTGGCATCCGCCATTGTAAATGGCACGTCAAGAATGCGCGCTAAAGTTTGAGCTAAAAGAGTTTTTCCGCATCCGGTTGGTCCAATCATTAAAATATTTGATTTAGAAATTTCAACTGAATCAGAGCTTAAAAACACATTATCAACTCTCTTATAATGGTTGTAAACCGCCACCGCGAGGACTTTTTTAGCATAATCTTGACCAACCACATATTCATCAAGAATTTTGGTAATTTCTAGGGGAGTTGATTTTTCTCCGCTAGTTTTATGAAGAGGAGATTTTTTGCCTTCTTGCTTTAAAATATCCATTCCAAGTTCAATACATTCGTTGCAAATAAATGCGGTTGGACCAGCGATTAATTTTTTAACTTCATGTTGAGATTTGCCACAAAATGAACAATGTAATTCTTTTTCGTCGTCGTGCTTTTTAACCATTTTTCAATTTATTAAATTTATTTTTTAAAGTGGTGTTTTATTTTTATATATTATTTCGAATGTTCGGGACGTTTTTCAATTACTTTGTCAATAATTCCAAACTCTTGTGCCTTTTGTGGCGACATAAAATTATCACGTTCCATTGATTTTTCAATCACATTAATTTTTTGACCGGTATGTTTTGCGTAAATTTCATTTAAGCGACGTTTTAAAGCCAAAGTTTCTTGGGCGTGAATTTCGATATCGGTTGCCTGACCTTGATATCCGCCACTTGGTTGGTGAATCATGATTCTTGAATTTGGCAAACAAAATCTTTTACCTTCAGCGCCAGCGCATAAAAGTAAAGATCCCATTGAAGCGGCTTGACCGATGCAAACAGTGTTAACATCGGGACGAATATATTGCATAGTATCATACATGGCAAGTCCAGAAGTCACTATTCCGCCGGGAGAATTTATATAAAAATAAATATCTTTTTTTGGATCTTCTGATTCAAGAAATAAAAGTTGTGCAACTACCAAAGACGAAACTTGATCATTGACGGGGCCGGAAATAAAAATTACTCTTTCTTTTAAAAGTCTTGAGTAAATATCAAAAGATCTTTCTCCGCGTGGGGTTTGCTCAATAACCATTGGCACTAAATAACTAGCTTGGTCAAAAATTTTATCAGACATTTTTTTAAAATAAAAATTAAATACAAAAAATTCAAAATATAGAAATTAGGAATATTTTTTTTTAATGCAACCTTGAAAGTCTTTTTTTATTAAATTAGATTTGGAATAAAAAAATAATTTATGGAGAAAACAATGCAAGAAAATCAACAAAATCAACTCAATCAAGAAAATAAACCAGAAAGTCAAAATGAGAATATTGAAATTTCTAATGCCGAGAGCGAACTTAAAAACAAAATTATTGAACTCGAGCAAAAAATTTCAGATCAAAATGATAAATTTTTGAGAACTTTGGCGGAGCTTGATAACGTTCGCAGAAGGGCTCGTGAAGAAAATGATAAAACTGCAAAATTTGCCATTGCTAATTTTGCGGGAGATTTAGTTACCGTTGCGGAAAATTTTTTCATGGCAAGCGAAAACGCTCCCAAAGATGAAATTGAAAAAAATCCAGCGATTAAAAATTATGCACTTGCGATCGAGATGACCGAAAAAGAATTGTTAAAAGTTTTGGAAAAAAATCAGGTGAAGAGAATATATCCAATTAATCAAGATTTTGATCATAATTTTCATGAAGCGATCGCGAATATTGAATCAGAAGCCAAGGAAGGTAGCGTTGTGCAAGTAATTCAAGCGGGATATTCAATTGCGGATAGATTAATTAGACCGGCGTTAGTTGGGGTTGCTAAAGCAAAAAATAGCGAAAATTAAAATTTTTTTGTTGCAAAAAAAATCTAAAAACTTAAATTTATTTAAAGAGTTAAAGTTTTTTTGGAGTGTGATTTTTAACATTCTAAATTGAAGGGATTGTAGCTCAGCGGTCAGAGCAGGACGCTCATAACGTCTTGGTCGTAGGTTCAATCCCTACCGATCCCACCAAATACCACTTCCACTCTTAAATGATGCGACCGAATTTATCGCTTAATTAAATTTGCTTCGCAAATTTAGCTTTTTAGTTGAATCGCTTCACGGCGAGTAAATCGCCGTATTCGCGATAAATTTTTGGGTTTTAAGGTTTTGTTTTTTGTGAAAACGCCTCATCTTTTTTTTCAAAAAAGATTCGCGACCGGTATGAAACAATTTACAAATAAAAAAATTTCAAAAAACAAATTCCCCGATTTCAAACTTAAATCCAAAATGGTTTAAATTTTATAACTTGATTTTATTTTTCTCGTCGCTTAGAATCGACACGGAGTAAATAAATTTGTGATTTTAACAATCATTTTTTATCAAAGAAATTAACTTTTCTTCTTACTCAATCGTGGTTTTTGGGCGTTTAAATGAAATTAATTTCTGCCTAATTGTCCTTAAGTAAAATAAATAAATCAATATGCCAAAAGTTAAAACAAATAGCGGTGCCAAGAAACGTTTTCGCGTTACTGGAACTGGAAAGCTTATTCATAAACAAGCTGGAAAAAGACACAATCTCGGAAAAAAAAGTCAAAAACGTATTAGAGATTTGCGTAAAGGCGTTGCTCTTTCTGAGGGTCATGCGCACAGCATTCTAAAGTTCAAAATGCCTTACAGTCGCTAAGGCAATCAAATATGTTGAAAATAATCTAATCTAGGAGACAAAATGAGTCGAGTTAAAAGAGGCGTTACCAAAAGAGCACGTCACAAAAAAATTCTTAAAATGGCAAAAGGCTATCGTGGTCGTGCCAAAAACTGCTTTAGAATCGCTATTGAAAAAGTTGAAAAAGCATTACGCTATGCCTATCGCGATCGTAAAGCCAGAAAAAGAGATTTTCGTGGTTTATGGATTCAGCGTATTAATGCCGGAGTTAGAGAGCACGGAATGGTTTACTCAAAATTCATTAACGGTTTGAAAATAGCAAAAATTGATCTTGATCGCAAAGTTCTTTCTGACTTGGCGATTCGTGATAAAGAAGCTTTTGCCAAAATCGTTGAAAAAGCCAAGGCATCTCTCGGAGCATAAACTAATTTAGCGGTAACGGTTGAACTTTATCGCTAAATTTATGATCTAATTTTAGGAGTTTTTATATCAAATCCAAGATTTATAAAGTAAATTTGTGTAAATTAATTTACGCTTTTGTTGAATTAAATATAAAGCTCCAACAATCAATATTAAGTAAATCAAGCCCGCGTTTTTCCGTAAAGGATTCGCGACATTTTTCTAAGCAAAATTAAAAAAATTTTGCTTATTTAAATTCTTAAATTCTACCAATGAAGCTGTATAGAGCGTTAGTTAAATTTGATAAAAATAATAAAATCGAGAATGTCGTTGTTGTTGACGATGGTTTTTCATGGAAGGCTCTTTTCTTCAATCCATTATGGTTTTTATTTCACCGAATGTGGATTGAATTTATAATGTTTCTGTTAATATTTTTCTGTTTCGGCATCTTTTTTAAATTTGGAGATTATGATATTTTAATGAAAATATCTTTAATTTTTATGATAGCTTTAAATTCAAAAACTTGGTATGTTGATTTTTTAACAAAGTACAAAAAAT
>JBIIBR010000003.1:0-16792 GCA_044239285.1 Rickettsiales bacterium
TTCAACAATTTAATTTTCACTGCAATTTTATTTACGCTTGGCGCTTTTTTAATGCGCAGCGCAGGTTGTATAATCAACGATTTGCTCGACAAAAATTTTGATAAAAAAGTGGAGAGAACCAAAAATCGCCCGCTCGCTTCACAAAAAATTTCCACTAAAAATGCATTATTTTTTTTAGTAATTTTGTTATTTTTGGGATTGATAATTTTACTACAATTCAATTATCAAACTATAATCGGAGGCTTTGTAGCTCTAGGATTAATAATTGCTTACCCTTTAATGAAAAGAATCACTTATTTCCCACAAATTTTTTTAGGAATTACTTTTAATTTTGGCATAATTATGGTGGGCTTGGCGCTAAATTCTTCAATTGATTTTGGCTTAATAATTTTATATTTAGCCTGCATTTCTTGGACTTTTCTTTACGACACGATCTACGGTTTTCAAGACATTGAAGATGATTTACGCATCGGCATAAAATCAAGCGCCATAATTTTTTCCAAAAATAATTTTCATAATCCCAAAAAATCCTTATACAAAATTTCAATCATCACCACTTTATTTTTTATAATGCTTGGAGTCTTTGAAGAGTTAAGTTTATCATATTTTTTAATTATAATTTTTAGTAGCATTTTAATTTTATTTAAAATTTCAAAATGCGATTTAAAAAATCCCGCCGAATGTTTAAAATTTTTTAAAGAAAATTTGTGGTTTGGCATTTTATTTTTAACCGCAATTTTATGTAGTTAATGAAAGTTGGAATCCTTGGTGGAAGCTTTAATCCCGCACATTTAGGGCATATTCATTTAAGTAAAATTGCTATAAAAAAATTGGCATTAAATCAATTATGGTGGATTCCAACTTCGCAAAATCCTTTGAAGATAAAAAATAATTTTTTAACTTTTGATGAGCGCGTTAAAAATTGTCAATTAATTACGCAAAAAAATCCAAAAATTTATGTTAAAAAAATCGATAATTTTTATAGCATTGATTTAATAAATTCTTTGCAAAAAAAATATAAAAATTACGAATTTATTTGGGTGATGGGGGCTGATAATCTTGAAGATTTTCATCGCTGGCACGATTTTAAAAACCTTATTCAAAAAATTGAATTTGCTATTTTTTCGCGTGATAATTATTTAAAAAAACTTAATAATTTTAAGGCGATAAAATTTTATAAAAAATATAAAAATAATTCTAAAAAATTGCCAAAATTTTCAATTTTCAATACTCCAAAATTAAATATTTCTTCAACTCAAATTCGCAACGAAAAAAATGTATAATTATATTGTTGATACCCATTGCCACTTAGACCTGATTGAAGAAAAGGGCATTATGATTGAAGATATTTTAAAAAATTGCCACGAAAAAAATGTCAAAATTTTGCATACAATTTGCACCAGAATTAGTGCTGTAGAAAAAATTTTAAAATACACCGAAAATAATCAAAATATTTATAGTTCAGTCGGTTTACACCCTTGCAATGTAAGCGTTGAAGAATTTAGAACCGCTTCACAAATTTTAGCAATTTGTGAAAAAAATTCTAAAATTATTGGGATTGGCGAAACTGGCTTAGATTATTATCATGATTTAAGTCAAATCGAATTGCAAAAAAAATCTTTTTTAGAGCATATTGAGGCGAGTGCCAGAAGCGATTTGCCATTAATTATTCATTCAAGAAATGCTGATGATGACATGATGGAAATTTTAAAAAATTCGCAAAAAAATCAACAATTTCCCGCACTTTTGCATTGCTTTTCAAGTTCGCCAGAATTGGCTCGATGCGCTTTGGATTTGGGAATTTATATTTCGATTGCCGGCATAGTTACTTTTAAAAATGCCGAAGAATTGCAAAAAATTGTTAAGGAAATTCCGCTGGAATTTTTATTAATTGAAACCGACTCGCCTTATTTAGCGCCAATGCCTCATCGTGGCAAAATTAATCAACCTGCTTATACTTTTTATGTGGCGGAATTTATTGCTAAGTTAAAAAATTTAGCGGTCGAAGATGTGATCAAGCAAACCACTAAAAATTTTCACAAAATTTTTAAAAGAGCCAAAATTATCGATTAGATTTTGGCAAAAATTTTATTTTTCTAACCCAGAAATCAATTGTTGAATTTTCTCAATTTCATCAAATTTCATGATAATTTTGCCGACTCCCTTAAAGCCATTATAAGAAATTTTACAATCCATTCCGCACAGTTCGGAGATTTGATTTTCTAGGGCAACCAAATGTTCGCTATTGATGAATTTAATTCGTGATTCAGTGCGAACTAAAACCGGAGTTCTTTTGGCTTTTTCAATTTTTTCATCACGCACAATTTCTTCAGCGTCACGAACATTCAAACCCTTGGCGATAATTTTTTTTGCCAATTCTTCGGGATTAATTGAATTAATTATGGCGCGAGCGTGACCCATTGAAATTTGTTTGCTGTCTAAATATTCGCGAACCTTCTCGGGTAGGGTTAATAAACGCAATAAATTAGCAATATGAGCACGACTTTTGCCAACTTTTTTAGCAACAATTTCTTGAGTATAAGAAAATTCTTTCATCAATCTTTGATAGCCTCGAGCCTCTTCGGTTGGTGATAAATCTGAACGTTGAACATTTTCAATGATGGCAATTTCTAAAGCATCATTATCAGAAAATTTTCTAACGATCGCGGGAATTTCGCTGAGATTGGCAATTTTTGCGGCACGAAAACGGCGTTCTCCAGCAATGATTTCATAGAAATCCTCGTCGGTTTTGCGTAAAATTATCGGTTGAATTATGCCATGTTCCTTGATTGAATCGGCTAAATCTTGCAATTCGGTTTCTTCAAAATTTTGACGCGGTTGGTAAATACCGGCGCGAATTTTTTTAAGATTAATTTTTTCAACCGCATCTTGATTTTCGAAGGCAAGCAAGGGTGATTTTACCTTATTTTCTCCAAGTAATGCCGAGAGTCCGCGTCCAAGTTTTTTATCACTAAATTTTGCTAATGTGGTTTTTTGTTCCATGTGAAACCTATAATTTGATTTTTGGGATTAATGTTTATTTTATTTTGGTGAATAAGTTAAAAAGTGCAAGAATTTTTATGAAAATTTTTGATTTGTGATTTGAGAGGCGTTACAGATTTGAAAAATTGTAAAATTTAAATGTTTTTAAACCAATCAAGAAATCATTTTTTCATTTCAATTTTCTATATAATCTTAAAACCTTTGATGTTGTAGATTTTTTGACCCTAGGCCTCCGAGAATTTAACTACCGCTAAATCCTCGAAAGCCTACTATTTCTTAACGAGGAACGGAGCCCGTTAAGCTTTAATGTATTTAATAATATTAATTAATCTTAGAAATTATAAGCAAAACCAACAGCTAATTGGGTTAAGCTTTTTAATTTAAGCTCTGAATTGCCAATTTCTTTATCGATGTGCGAATATTTAAATTGAGTGCGAACTGAAAAATTATCATCAATTTTTAATTTGTAACCAAAACCAACTGTAGGTGCAAGAATATTTTTCTTGTAATTATCGGTTGCAATCTCATAAGAGTCAGCAAAGAAAGTTTCACGCAATTTGATTTGGACATAATTTAATCCCAAAATTCCATAAACAGAATTATTTTGATCAATTTGATAAGATGGTTTCAAATCGAGAGAAATATTTTGAGTTTTTAATGTTGATTTTGTGTTAAAATTATACTCATCGCCAAATATTGGATCGACAACAACAAGACCGGTTGAATTATTTTTTTTATCTTCTTCTGACATTGAATAGCCTAGTTCAATATCAAGATTTTTATTAGCATTAAAACCGAGAAATAGATTTGGATTATAACTTTTGGTTTCATAAAATTTTGAAACTGAAGGCTTGAAGATAGAGCCGTCTCCAAGTGTTACTGAAGATGTTTTTAATTGAAGATCTTGACGCTGAATGTCAATACCAGCATAAAAATCAGATTTAGCATTCGCAGAATTTAATGAAGCTAAAAGAAGAGAGAGAGAGAGAAGATATTTTTTCATAATTAAAATAAATTAAATTTGGAAGGATCTTGATTGCTCAAAATTATCGAAAATAATTTTAAATTACTAAAAAAAATAAACAATAAATTATTTTAGGAAATGCAAATTTTATCTAAAAGAATTTATTGATTTCACTTTACTAAAAAATATTTCAATTTTTTATAAAAATTCATCGCGGATGTCGCGATTCATTCGCGACGAAGCGATTCAAATGAAAGCTAAATTTGCGTAAGCAAATTTAATGCGTAGCAGGATGCGTTATTTATATTTTCATTGGCAAAATAACCATATTCATGCCCTTAACATGCAATCTTCTTTGCATGATATAAGGGACGTGGTTGAAAAGTATTTGGGTAAAAATATTTTCATTATCAAAGATAAATTTGGTGCCGAAGAAAATAACATTTTCGTAATCTTTGGCGACGCGATCTGTAAGTTGTGATAATTTTTCGACTATATCGGTATCATAACCAATATAGGCTTTAGCAAAGCGACCGTTAGCGTTGCAATAATTTTTATATTTACTCAAAACTGATTTTGTTTTGCGACGCATATCGCGCCATTTTCTTTCTTCGCGAAGAGTGTTGGAATCAACTTCTCCAACTGTTACAAAAATAAAATTTTTGAAAATTCCGGGGAAAAGTTTTTTAATTTGCAATAAACAATTCATGCCACTGCCAAAAGTTTGATCGACAATAATGGCGGCGGTTGGAGCCTTTTTATCTATGGTTTCGAGAATTGAGGATGGACTTTGGCATTGTTCATGAAAATCTTCAAATTGCGATTCGGTAAGAGCTAAATTATGGCGGAATTTTTCATAGATTTTTTTGATTGACCAGCCAACTAAAACGAAAACTGATGTTATTAGAATTGTAATCCAACCGCCTTCGTAAAATTTTTCAAAAATTGTTACCATTAAAATGCTAAAGCAAACTATAAAACCCGCCAATGCCACCAACATTTTGCTAAGCCAATTTCTTTGTCTTTTACGATGACGAAGCCAATAAATTGTAAGACCCAAAAGGGATAAAGAAAATGTAATAAATACATTGATTGAATATAAAACTACTAAAACATGCACCGATCCGTTGGTTATTATCAGGGTGGCGATGGCGCATATCGCCATAAATAAAATTCCATTTTTTTGCACTAATCTACTCGAAAGTGAGCTAAAAGATTTCGGCATCCACTCGTCGGAAGCCATGCTAGCGACCACATTCGGACCCGCTAAAAATCCGGCATTGGCAGCGACAATCAACAATCCGGCTTCCAAAATTAAAACTATTGGCACAACAAATTTACCAAGTTGAACGCCATTGAAATACCAACTTTCAGTGATAGCGTAAAAAGTTGTGGCATTTAAAGTTTGTCCCGGAACTTTACTCACGCCCCACAAAAGATATAATAAAATTATTCCCGCCGCCATGAAAGCCAAAGAAATTGCCACCAAAAACATAGTGATTTTAGCTGTTCTAACTCTAGGCTCGGAAAGGGTATTAACATTATTCGAAACCGCTTCTAATCCAGTGTAAGTTCCACCTCCCATCGAAAATGCTTTAAGAAAAATTGATAAAACGAAAACCCAACCCATTGAGCTTTTCATCTCCGAAACTTCTGCGGTGGCTTGGGGAATTAAGACTTGGATGCCATAACCGTGAGCTATAATTCCGTGAATAATTAAAAAGAAATGGGTAAAAATAAATCCTAAAAAAATTGGTAATAAAAATTTAATCGATTCTTTCATTCCGCGTAAATTTAAAATCGCGAGAAATCCAACGGAAACAATCGCCATAATTAGTTTTGCTCCTTGGAAATCTTTGGGTAAAAAACTAAAAATTGCGTCAATGCCACTGGCGATTGAAATTGAAATTGTAAGGACGTAATCAACAATTAAAGCCGAACCTGAAACCAATCCAGCATTTCTGCCGAGAAGCCTTGTGGCGACGCGATAGCCACCACCACCATTTGGAAATAGTTCAATTACTTGAGTATAAGCGTAAGAAATTATAAAAACGGTAAGAGCGGTCGCTATTGCTAAATAAATTGCTAATTCGGTGTGATTTCCAAGTGCTACGAAAGCTTCTTCGGGACCATAGCAAGATGATGAAATTCCGTCGGCTCCAAGACCAACCCAAGCTAAAAAAGCCACCAAGGAAATGCTTCGACGAGTTTCTTTGTCGAAAAAATCACGTGGATTACCGAATAAAAAATTTCTTAATTTAATAAACATAGATTTATTTTAACTTGTTTAATTTTGGGGTTATAAATTATTATTGTTTTGATTAATGGTTTTAATTTTTTGAAGCATCTCAATAATTAATTTCGACGATTTTATCCCTTTTATTTCTTCAATTCCAGAGGAAATATCAATAAATTCTGGATTAACTATTTTAATTGCTTCATCGATATTTTTAATATTGATTCCACCCGACAAAAAATATGGTTTGGCTAAATTAAAATCTTGCAAAATTTTCCAATCAAAAACTTCGCCACTTCCCGGATTTTTATTGTCGAGCAAAAAATAATCAACAAGATTATCAAAATTTTTGATTTTATTTAAATCATCTTTGGAAAAAATAGAAATCGCCTTAATAATAGAAATTTTTGGAAATATTTTTTTCAAATTTTCGATATAATTAATATCTTCATCGCCATGAAGTTGAAAAAAATTGGGTTGAAAATTTTGATTTATTTTGTGTAAATTTCCTAATGTTTCATTAACGACGACAGCTACTCTGCCAATCGAATCAGGAATTATTGTAGAGAGAATTTTTGCAGAATTTGGATCAACATAACGAATTGAATTTTTAGCAAAAACAACTCCGATAAAATCGCATCCATAATCTATTGCGGTTTCGATAGTTTTAACCTCGGTAAAACCGCAAAGTTTTATTTTCATATTTTAGAATTTAAATCCCGGAGGTAAAGGTATACCAGCTGTGGCACCCCGAATTGCTTCGCCCGAACCATCATCTGATTTTTTCTTAGCATCATTGAAAGATGCGATAATTAAATCTTCCAAAATATCAATTTCATCTTTGGAAATTAAAGATTGGTCGATTGTTATTTTTTTGGCAATTCCGCTTCCATTGATAACAACTTTAACTAAACCGCCACCCGAGGCTCCTTCATATTCTTTATTTGCAAGCTCCTCTTCAACTTTTTTCATCTTCTCTTGCACTTGCTGAGCTTGACGCATTAACGCTTTTATATCCATATTAAAAAATTTTTAGTTTAAGAAATTTTTAATTTTATATTCCAATATTCTTTTAATTTTTCTTATATATCCAACCTTGTCAACATTTTCTTTTGCATAAAGATCGTATTTAAGAGTTTTTGAACCTTTAATTTCCACTGAAAGAACGCCAATTTTTGAATCTTTTTTAATCGGCGCATTAAGCGGACTTTTAAATTCGGTTTGAACCTTGATATCGTCGATTGATTTATTGCGAGGTATATTAAAATCCACCGTCTCTTTTATTACCGCTTCAACATTTTTTCTATTACCAAGCCAAACATTAATTTTTGTCACCACATCATCTTTTTCAAAAAAATTAATTTTTTTGAAATTTTCAAAGCCATAATCAAATAATTCAGTAACAATATTTTCTCGAAGTTTTGGATTTGGGACTTTATTTACAACCGCAACTAATCTTCTATTTTCCCTCTTTACAACTGCAACAATGCCATAGCCACCTTGATTGGTATGACCAGTTTTGCCACCCAAAGTGCCATCGTAATTTTTTTTAATTAAGGGATTGCGATTTTTTTGAGTTATGTTGCGATAAGTAAATTCGGGAATACTAAGGAATTTAGAATATTCTGGAAAATCTTCATATAGCCTCGAAGCAAGAGTTGCTAAGTCTCGCAAAGTCATGTAATGTCCATCTTCATGCAGGCCATGAGGATTCATGAAATGTGAATTTCTCATATTTAATTCTCGGGCTTTGCTATTCATTAAATCGATAAAGCTGGCGTAATTTGAAGATGTAGTTTGTGCCAGCGCAATCGCTGCATCATTAGCCGAAACCGCGAGCAAACCTTTGAGTAAATCTTCAATCGACACTACGTCGCCATAATTTAAAAACATCGAAGATCCGGTTTTGCGCCAAGCATCCTTGCCAATCATGCAACGATTATCAAGCTTGACGATTCCTTTTTTGACTTGATCAAAAACTACGTAAGCCGTCATCAATTTAGTCATTGAAGATGGCGCAATTCTTTCGTCAGAATTTCGAGAAAGTAATATTTCTTTATTATCAATATCCATTAGAAAATAATATTGACCGCGATGAAGATTTTGATAGGCCTCACTAGCAAATAAAGCCTTGGGGAATATTACGATTAAAACAAATAGAAATAAGATTTTGAATTTATTTTTAAAAAACATTTGCACCGATATTGTAATTTTAATTTATATTATTTTGCTTTTTAGTAACAAATTCTTCTTCGGCAATTTTGATATTATTGACCTCGGAATTTTTCTCAAAAAATTTGGTATATTCATAGCCCTCATTATTACGAAGTGAATTTTTTTTACGCAGAAGAGTCTTTTTTTCAACAATAAGTTTTTTGGAAAATTCAATATCTTCTTCCGATCTAGATTGATTAATAATTTTTATTGCTTCTTGAAGGCTTTGTATCGGAATTAAGGTGTAGTTTTTGTCGCTAGAAGATGATTTTACTCCGAAAGAATCGAGTTCGGGAATGTCGATAAAATCAAACTCTACGCCACTTACCGAGAAAGGTTTATTCAAATAAGTGTTGTAACCAATTTCAAAAATTTTCGGTGAAAAAGAATTGCTTGGATTGGAATATTTGCCATATTCATAGGTTTCGTAATCAGGATAATATTTTTCTGGTTTTTTTGATCCGAGATTAGAAATTTCAACATAGTCGAATGAATTTGTGACGTCCGATGCTCTTTGGTCTTGAGATGATGGCACTAACATTTTACTTAGATCTTTTAAACTATCTTTTTCTTTAGAGGTTCTATCTCGATTTATTCTATCAACATCTTTACTATAAATTTCTTCAAATCTTTTATCATTTTTTGATTCAATTAATGGGATTTGACAAGAATTTAAAATAAGAGTGATGAATAAAAAATATATTGTTAAATATATTTTTTTCATCGCTATTTACCCCTGATAATTATAGCTTCATTGCCAGATTCAAGCACTTTATCTCTAAAATCAATCGCTGAATTTTTAGATTTAAATGGACCATAAACCGAACGATAAATTCTTTTATTGCTTTTGTTGTAAGCGACTTGAACTTTACCTTTGCCAAATTCTTTGGTAAGATTTAACCTTTCTTTTGCACCTTTTGAAGTGAAGAATGATCCAACTTGAACATAAATTCGACCCCCACCTGAACGATAAATTTTTTGTGAAGATTCGCCTTCAGATTGCTCTTCTACAGAATTTTCTTCGGATTCATTAATCGCAATTGGTGGTTTATTTTTTTTAATTTTTTTAGCCGAATAAGTTATGATTTTAGCATTTTTTTTCAGAGATTTTTTGTTTTTAGAATTGAGATTTTTTACGGAAGAGTCGGCAAATTGATCTTCTTCGGTTGAATATTCTTCTTCTGAATTATTGGAGCGAGATTTTTTAGATAAATTTGAATTTAATTCTTCTGATTCGGAGTCTAAATTTTTATTAGATTCTTTTTGTGAAAAACTATTTTTGCCAGAATTTTTATTATTTTTTTCGTCGTCTTTTGATAAATCATATTCGATAACTGGATTATTGTTTAGCCCTTCCGAATCTTGATTTACTTGATCGCTTACCGAAGTAGAATTGTCTTTTAAATTAATCTCGGGAGAAGTTTTTTCTACGCTATCAGCATCGGTGAATTTTGGTCCAGAGGTGTTTTTTTGATTAATAGAATTTTTGTTATAATAATTTGGCGCCTCAACAAAACTTTTTTTATTTATTATGCGCTCATTATTAATTTCTGACGAATTTGTCGATTGTCCCGACATTATTCTGGCATTGGCTTCGGGAACTCTGGTTTTAATTGCGCGAGCATTTCCTTGCAAGTCAACAAATCTAATTTCTTGAGGCTTTTCTTCTTGTTGAGATGAGCAATTGGCAACGAATGCGAGACAAGTGATAACAAAAATTTTTAGATAACCTATTTTCATTTTCATTTTTTTTAAGTTAAAGACTCTATAAAAGTAAATGCAAAAACTTCAAAAACAATTAAAATTTTATATAAATTTATTTTTCTAATTTATCTTCGAATAAAATTCTATTTGCCGATCCTTCTAAATCATCATATTGCTTATTTTTAACCGTCCATAAAAATGCTATGAGCCCACAAACCCCTAAGATTAAAGTGATTGGTATTAAAAAAAGTAATATATTCATGATTTATATTTTTTTAGAATTTAAGCGAAGTGAATTTATTACAACAATTAAAGATGATGATGACATTGCAATCGCCGCGATTAATGGCACCACATAGCCCGCCATAGCAAAAGGTAAGGCAATTATGTTATAAATCAATGCTAAAAATAAATTTTGTTTCATGATTTTTAAAGTATTTTTTGAATATAAAAAAATTGAAATAATCGGACTAAGTTTTGAAGAATTTATAATTACATCGGCAATATTTTGTGAAATGTCAACGGCTTTAGAAAATGATACCGAAATTGTTGATAAAGCTAGAGAGGGTGCGTCATTTAAGCCATCACCAATCATCATAAAATTAATTTTTTTAGCACTTAATTCTTCCAATAATTGAGCTTTTTCAAGGGGATTTTTTTGCCAATAATATTCTTCAATTCCAGTTATTTCAGCAATTCTTTTTACTTCACTTTCAACATCGCCCGAAAGTAAAATAATTTTTTTGTTAATTTTTTTTAAAAAATCGATTACAATTTTAGCATCAGTTTTTAATTCATCATGAAAGGTAAAAATAATATTTTTATCATCAAAATTCATATAACATTTAAGATTGGCGATGGAATTTGATAAAGAATTTTGTAAAATATATTGAGAATTTTCAGAATTAATTTTACAAAAATTAGCATTACCCAAGCGAGTTTTTTTATCACCAAAATTTGCCTCCAAGCCTTTGCCATTATATTCTTGAACCTCAACATTATCAAGCTCTCCATCGAAAGAATTACATAAGGATTGAGAAATTGGATGCTTGCTAAATTTTGCCATTGAAGCCGAAATTTTTAAATAAAATTGCTTATCTTCGGCACTTAATTCTTTAAGATTTTCATCTTTAATTTCATAAATATTTTTAAGAATCGGTTTGCCAATTGTAATGCTTCCAGTTTTGTCAAAAATAACATATTCAATGTTATTAATTTTTTCCAAAGTTTCACCATTTTTCATAATAATTCCGCGTTTTAAGAAATTGCTAATAGCAATGGTTTGAGCGATTGGAATGGCTAATGCCAAAGCGCAAGGGCAGGTTATAATTAAAACCGCCGTGGCATTCATTAAGGCAATTTCCCAATTGGATTTAAAATAAAAATACCAAAGCGCAAAAGTTATTAATGCGAGAATATGAATAATCGGAGTGTAATATTTAGAAAATTTATCGGCAATTCTTACATAAATATTTTTCTTATTTTCAATATTGCCAATTAAATTAATAATTTGCGACAACACGCCATTTTGAATATTTTTGGTAATTTTTATTTTAAGCGGAGAGCTTAGATTGATGGATCCGCCGTAAATTAAAGAATCTTTTTGAACTTTTTGAGGAATCGATTCTCCCGAAATTAATGAATTATCAATATGGCTTTGACCTTCAATTACCATGCCATCGCAAGCAATTTTTTCTCCAACGGCAACGATTAAAATCATGTTTTCACGCAGTTCTTTTGCTGGTAAAACACGAATTTTATTAGCGATTTCAACCCTACCAAATCCAGCTTGAAGCATTGAAAATTCTGAGGCGATATTAAAGGCTTTTTTGCGTGCTTTAAAATCTAAATATCGACCAATTAATAAGAAAAAAACCAGCATTACCGCTGAATCAAAATAAACATTTTGACCGCCACGAAAAGTTTGAAGCGAGCTAACTATTGATGCCAAAATGATGGCGATCGAAATGGGAACATCCATATTTGGAAGCCCAACTTTTAAAGAATTAAAAGCGGAAATAAAAAATATTCGCCCTGAATAAATTAAAACCGGTAAAGCGATTATTGACGACAATAAATGCAATAATTTGCGTGTCGCTCCACTAATTTCAAGATTAGAATCAAACCACAATGGCAAAGAAAAAAGCATAATATTTCCGACTCCAAATCCGGCAACGGCTAAAGCTTTAAAAATTTTATTATCAAATTTTTCTTCAATTTCTTTAAGAATTTCTTGATCGGCGGGAAATAATTTATAACCAATTTTTGTGATTAATTTAATTAAATCATTACCATATTTTTTGTCGCCCGCCCATTTAATGCGTAAAGTTTTTTGCGTAAGATTTATTCTAGCTTCAATAACATTATTTTGTTTTTTTAATAGGTTTTCAATTAACCAAATACAAGCTCCGCAATGAAGACCGCGAACCATTAAATCAATTTGAAATTCATTATTTGGATGCGTTGAAACAAACTCTAAAATATCTAATTCATCTTCTAAATCTGGTTTAAGACTAACCTCTTCGGTATTGATTTTTCTAGAAATATAATAACTTTCGCAATGATTTTCTTGAATTATTTGATAAGCGCATTCACATCCATTGCAACAAAAATCTTTTTGGTGAATTTCAAGATTTTTTTCGCAATGAAGGCATTTATTCATAATTTTTTTTATTATTTTCATCGCCACTTGCTGAGGTGACTTTAATTTCAATTATATCTTGAGCTACAAAAGCTTGATTAGAGACTAAGGTCTCAATTTGCCAATAACCATTTTTGTTAAGAGTCAGGTTAGCATATCTCGAAATTGAACTACTAAATATTGAATTTAAAGTGAAATCATATTTGGAATCTGGGAGATATTTGAGCCGATATAAAATCGCTAAATCCTTAATAAAATTATTATTTGAATCTTTTACTCTGGTTTCGATAAAAAAATTTTCATTAGAATTTTTTGTAACAACCGTTAAAATTTTAATCCCCAATTTTTTTTGGTCCGCGGCTTTTTTTAAAGCATCATTATGATTTAAGCCCTTTTGGTAAGAATTTTCAGTAAAAAGCCCTCGCCAAGTTTTGTTGGCAACGATTATGTAAGCAAAGTTTACGATTAAGACAACAATGAATGAGCCGAAAATAAAATATGGCCAGTAGATTTTAAATTTACTAAATTTACCAAATTTCATAAGAACCAAAATTTAAGTTTATTAAATTCTTTTAAAGCAGAATTTTAAATCATTATAAATTTTTTTATAATCAACTTCAAGTATTTGTTTTTTTGCGATTATCACATAATCATGGTGATTTTTGGCGATTTCAGAAGCGATTGATTTGGTGGCTTCACGAATTCTTCTTTTGATTAAATTTCTTTCGCAAGAAGATTTGCTTACAACCTTTGATACCGTAGTTCCAACTCGACAGAAATCTTGAAGATTTTTGCCAGATTTGCTATCGAACAAATGTTTTGCTGAAGTTTTTGATTCGGTAAGAATTAAACTATTGCTATGAAATTTTTTGCAATAATTTTTGATATTTTTAAATTCGGCTGATTTTTTTATAGTCAAAATTTTAAGAGTCATGATTTTGACCTTTTAATTTTGAATTTAACTATCAGAAACCGTTAAGCATGAGCGACCTTTAGCGCGACGACGAGCTAAAATTCTTCTACCACCAACTGTTGCCATTCTTGATCTAAAACCGTGTCTTCTTTTGCGAACAATTTTGCTTGGTTGCCAAGTTCTTTTCATAAAAAATTAAGTAATTGAAATTATTTTTTGTCTATATTTTGAATCATTTTATATAAAACTCTTTTTAAAAGCAAGAGTCTAAAAAATTATTTTAAGATTTTGTTTTTTGAATCAACCAAAACCACTTTTGATTTAAAATTTTTTGCCTCTTCAAGCTTCATTGCGCCATAGGCGATAATGATTACGGGATCATTAATTTGCACTTTTCGAGCGGCCGCGCCATTAATTTTAATTTCGCCAGAATCTTTTTTTGCCTTAATTGCGTAAGTCGTAAACCTTTCGCCATTATTGATATTTAAGACATCAACCATTTCATTTTCTAAAATTCCCGATTCGTTAAGAAGGGTTTCGTCAATTGAGATTGAGCCTTCATAATTCAAGTCGGCTTGCGTAACATAAGCGCGATGACTTTTTGCTCTCATTAAAGTAATTTTCATAAGTTTTTATATAATTAATGATGGATTTTATAAAGTGTTAAGGCTCTATTTTCAAAGGCATTCATCATTTTTTGAGTTGCCGAAGAAAAAATTGCACTGAGCATTTTGCCAAGTAAAATTGAATTAAATTCAAATTCCAAAAAAAATTCTACTTGGGTTTTTTTATGACCAATTTCAGTAATTTTCCACTGATTTACTAAGCTTTTGAAAGGGCCTTTGATGGCTTTAGCCTCAACGAAATATTCAGTGGCGGATTTTTGTAAAAAAACCACATCGGAAGTATATTTTTCAAAAATATTTTTAAAATTTATTAATAATTCCGCTTGAATATTTGAGGCGGAAACATGTTTTGATATTTGGGCATTTTTGCACCAAGGTAAAAATTGTGGATAACTTTCAACATCAACGACTAAATCATAAATTTCTGTGGCGGAAAAATTCATAATTTTGGTTTCAATAATTTTTGGCATAATTAATCGAGTTGTTTATTTTTCATCATTTCTTCCATTTTTTTCGGGTCAATTTTTCCAAATTTACCCATCATTTTTTGCATCATTTTATATTTTTTCATTAAGCGATTGACCTCTTGAATATTCGATCCCGCTCCCCTTGCAATTCGGTGCTTGCGTGATGAATTTAAAATTTCAGGATTTTCTCTTTCCTTTTTAGTCATCGCCAAAATAAGCGCTTCTTGAGTTTTAATTTCCTTCTCGATATGTGTCATATTTTTAAGTTGCTCTTTTAGCGCGCTAACTCCGGGAAGCAAATTTAAGATTGAACTCATTCCGCCCATTTTACGCATATTTTTAATTTGACTTAAAATATCGTCAAAATCAACTTTGCCACGCTCTAATTTTTTGGCGCTTTTTTCTATTTCTTTGATGTCAAAAATTTCTTGAGCCTTTTCAACTAAAGAAACTACGTCGCCCATTCCGACAATTCGTGAAGCGATTCTTGTTGGATTAAATTCTTCGAGATCTTCAAGTTTTTCGCCAACACCAATAAATTTTATCGGACAATTGGTTGAAGCCTTCATGGTTAGCGCCGATCCGCCACGAGCATCGCCATCAAGCCTTGTTAAAATAACTCCCGTAAGTGGCAAAGCTTCTTTAAAATTTTGCGCAACATTGACGGCGTCTTGACCAATCATGGCATCAACCACTAATAAAATTTCTTTGGCTTCAACTTTTTTGTTAATTTCAATCAATTCATTCATCATTTCAACATTGATCGATGTGCGTCCCGCGCTATCAAGAATTAAAACATCATAACCGCCTTCGATCGCTTTTTTCTTAGCATTTTGTGCTAAAATTTCAGGCTTTAAATTGGCATCAAAATCGGCAAAATCGACATGAATTTTTTGCGATAAAATTTTAAGTTGATCTGCCGCCGCGGGTCGATAAGTATCGAGCGAAGCCAATAAAACTTTTTTATGATTTTTATTTTTTAGTCGAAGCGCTAACTTTCCCGAACTTGTAGTTTTGCCCGCGCCTTGCAAGCCAACCATAAATAAAATTACCGGCGGATTTGAGGCGAAATCGATTTCAGATTTTTCACTTCCTAATAATTTTACCAATTCATCATTAACAATTTTAACAATCATTTGACCAGCGGAAACGCTTGATAAAACTTGCTTGCCAACCGCTTCATTTTTAATTTTTTCAATAAAATCTTTAGCGATTGTAAGCGAAACATCGGCTTCCAAAAGAGCGATACGAATTTCGCGCAAAGTCGCGGTTAAATCATCTTCGGAAATGAATCTTTTTCCCGAAATTTGTCCAAAAATTTTAGTAATTTTTTGCGAAAAATTGTCAAACATTGAGTAAATCTTTTAAGTTTTGAGAAATTTTGTGAGGCTTTAATTTTTGTAAGTTAATGCAAGCCAAATCGACATTTAATGTTGATAAGATTTTCTTATCAATTTTAATTTCTTGATAAATTTTAATTATAGTGAAAGAGAATTCTTTTATCTCGACACTTACTTCAATTTCATTATCTAAAATAGCCGGCGAAAGATATTCAATTTCGCATCTTCGAACTACAAAGCCAATATTTTCTTCTTTGGCAAGTTTTTGTTGGGAAATACCTCGCGCTCTAAGAAAATCAGTGCGAGCTCTTTCGTAAAATTTAAGATAATTAGCGTAATAAACTATGCCACCAGCGTCGGTGTCTTCAAAATAAATTCGATAATTAAAATTATTCATGGAGACTGCCAATTTGTGCCGAGCAATTCGGCGTTTCGTAAACTTTAATGCCAACGCATTTTATATTGTGACTTGCAAAAAGTTGCGGACAAATATCCTCAAGTAAATGCTTAGCAATATTCTCTGCTGTAGGATTGGACTTCATATAATAAATTTTTTGCCCAGTAATTTTAGAAATATTTTCACCCAGATTTTGATCTTTTTCAAACAAAATTGTAGTGTGATCAAAATTATCATCGATCCACTTGCCGAGGACTTCGCGAATCACGCCAAAATCAATTACGCGA
>JBIIBR010000129.1:0-4340 GCA_044239285.1 Rickettsiales bacterium
TATTTAGAAATAGTTGACATTTTTGATGATTCGGCACTTGCAAATGCAGATCGTTTGAATAAAAAAATTAGCGAGGTTAAAATCAAAAAATCAGATGATAGTTATGAATATCAATCAATAACATCTATTTTCGAAGAATGTAACGATATTGATAAATTTTATGCAAAAATTTCTAGTATTTTTCACAACCCTTCGGAAGAAAAAATTGGTTTAAAATTTAAGGATGAGGAATCTCTAGGTGGAGAATATACAAAAAAAATATTTCGCCCACAGGAGAGATCATCTATTAAACTAGAAAATATAAAGGATGTTAATAATTCTTTAAACTCAATTCGCTCTACCTCCACTCAACTCACAAACATTTCAGAACAACGAACATTGTAAAAATCTTAACTACGCCAATACGTCACGCATTGAATAAAATCCAGCCTTTTGAGCACTTCCCCAAATGCAAGCACGAATCGCGCCTTTAGCAAAAATATCCCGACTCGAAGCCTTGTGCGCAAGTTCAATTCTCTCGCCTTCGCCGGCAAAAATTACGGTGTGATCGCCAATTACATCGCCTCCGCGTAAAGTCGCAAAACCAATTTCACCCTTATTACGTTTTTGTTCTTTGCCAACTCGCGCCATAATTGCACTTTGTTCTAACTCAACTCCCCTGCCCTTTGCCACCGCCGAACCAAGAGATAAAGCCGTTCCCGAAGGTGCATCAATTTTTTTATTATGATGCATTTCTAAGATTTCAACATCAAAATCATCATGTAAAATTTCGGCGACTTTTTGCACTAAATTCATTAATAAATTAACGCCGAGCGACATATTTGAAGACCAAATAATTACAGTTTCCGTTGCAAAATTTGCAAATTTTTGCTTTTCTTCTTCTAAGAATCCCGTGGTCCCACATACTAAAACTTTTTTATATTTTGCACATTTTTCGGCAATTTCTAAACTCAAAGAAGGCGAAGAAAAATCGATTACCGCATCGCAAGATTTTACAAATTCATCAATGTTTGAAGTGATTAAAATATTATTTTTGTCAAAACCCAAAAACTCTCCCAAATCAAGCCCTTCAAGACCTGAAGACTGCCTTACTAAACCCGAAGCTAATTCGGTTATTTCATCTTTAATCACCAAAGAACCGATTACTCGCCCCATTTTTCCACTAATTCCCGTTACCGCAATTTTCATAAATAATTTGGTTAAGTTTAAATTAAAAAAATTTTATTTTAAAAGATTAATTGCGAAAATTTAAAATGAAACCGCCCTTGTTTTAAGGCAAATAAAAAGCACCAAATTGAAATAGCGTCAGTTCAAAATAATACCCCTTTGATCAAAAACTAAAGAAGCATTTGGACTAGAAATAAAGCTATTTGAAGGGTGAAGACTATGATCGCTCGAGATTCTTGAATCTTGATTTTTACCCAAATTCTGTTGTTGATTTTTTTTGCCAAAACAATTACAAAACATGGTTTTTAAAAAACTAAAACAAGTTGGATCTGGATCTTTAATTACAAATTTATCGCCTTCTAATTTTAAAATTTTTCCTTGATTATTTGTAATTTGAAAACTATTTCTTCGCGATGAAGATTCTTGAAAACTAGCCCTAACTGATGAAAAATTTTGGGAGCTTCCCCTTCTTGATAATTCCACCGAAGATCTAACATCAACTCCTTGTTCAATAAATTCTTTGGAAAAGCTAGGGTCCGTGATTATTTGTCTATCTAAGAGACATCGGGTTTCTAAAAACATAAAATCTTCTTCGAGCCCTTGTTTTTCTTTTTTATTATCTAATTTGCTAATAAATTTTTCAAAAGAAATTTTTTCTTGATCTTTTTTTAATTCAATATTTTCTAGAAAATCATACAAACCAATTGCCGAGAAACCTAGTTTAATGCCGTTAACATCGATTCTTAAAATATTTTTTTTATTATACTCAACCTCATTTCGATCTGAAGAATTTGTGCAATAACCCAAATATTCAAAAGCAATTTCTAGACTCTTAAAAAATTCTTTTTGATATCGCTCTTCAATCGTGATTGGGGATGTTTCATAGGTTTTTTTGTAATCTTGAATTTTTATTTCAACATCTTGCAAGAAAAAATCATTTGGACATTCTTTTATATTTAATGAATCAAGTTCGCGAAAATCTTGTGGAACCTTCCAACCGCTAGTTAGCATTAACTTAATCAATTTTTTATCAAAATTTTTTGGCTCAGTTATTTTCGAAAAATAATCTGCCATTTTTTGATTAATTTCAGCCGAATTTATATTTTCATTCTTAATTATCGCCATCTCAATTTTGCGATAAATTTCATTTTTTTTGTGTAAATTTTCTTCTAAAAAAAATTTGCCAATCAACAGCTCAAATGAATCTTCTTGGCTTGAAAATGTTGCGGGAATATCTAGCGAGATTTCTGATTGTTGCATAAAATAAGTTTTAAAAAATAATTTAACTCTTACTTTTAAATTTAATTTTTATCGAATCTTATATTTTTTTAGTAGTTGTATATTTTTGCAACACAGTTATAGATTAATAAAATTCCTCTAAAATAAATCTTTGAAAAAACTCAAAATTTTTACTTGCACTTGTTGTTGAACTTATTATAAAATTAAAATACCTTTTTACTAATTTTATATCATTTCAATTTTAGAGTTGAAATTGATATTGGAACTATCACCAAATTTAATTAAAAATGACAAATCAAAACGCAATTATTCCTGCTGTTGGCAAAGATATTCAATCGGTTTCGCTAGTTGGCGAAATGCGTAAATCTTATCTCGATTACGCCATGAGCGTCATCGTTTCGCGCGCTATTCCTGATGCTTGTGACGGTTTAAAACCCGTCCATCGCCGTATCCTTTACGCTATGTATGAAGGCGGTTACGATTACAACAAAGCTTTCAAAAAATCGGCAAGAATTGTCGGTGAAGTTATGGGTAAATATCACCCGCATGGTGACTCGGCGATTTACGAATCTTTGGTGCGTATGGCACAAGATTTTTCGATGCGCGTGCCATTGATTGATGGGCAAGGAAATTTCGGATCAATCGATGATGATCCTGCGGCCGCGATGCGTTATACCGAGTCGCGTCTTGAAAAAATTTCGCACACCATGCTCGATGATCTCGACAAAGACACCGTCGATTTTGTTCCGAATTATGATGGTCACGAAAAAGAGCCAAAAGTTTTGCCAGCACGTTTTCCTAATCTTTTAGTTAACGGCTCAGGCGGTATCGCCGTAGGTATGGCAACCAATATTCCGCCACATAATTTGGGCGAAGTAATTGATGCTTGTTTGGGCTATATTGAAAATAATGATATTACTATCGAAGATGTTATAAAAATCGTTCCCGGACCAGATTTTCCAACCGGCGGAATTATTCTCGGTAGATCGGGTCATGATTCGGCAGCTCGCACTGGACGCGGTTCCGTCGTGATGCGCGGTCGTCATAAAATTGAAAAAAAGTCGGGTGGCAAAAATGTAATTGTTATCACCGAAATTCCTTACCAAGTCAACAAAGCCAAGCTCGTTGAAAAAATCGCCGAACTCGTCAAAGAGAAAAAAATTGAAGGCATTACAGATTTACGCGACGAATCCGATCGTGATGGAATTCGTGTCGTAATTGAACTGCGTAAAGACGCCATGGAAGAAGTTATTATCAATCAACTTTATAGCTTCACCGAATTACAATGTAATTTTAGCGTCAACATGCTCGCTTTGAATTATGGTCAACCAAAATTGATGAATCTTCTCGAAGTCATCAAAATTTTTGTTGATTTCCGTTTCAATGTTACAACTCGTCGCACCAACTTTTTGCTCAACAGAGCTCGCGATAAAACTCACATTTTAATCGGTTTGGCAGTTGCGGTTGCTAATATCGATGAAATTGTTGACCTCATTAAAAAATCAAAAGATGTGAGCGAAGCACGCGAAAAACTTCTCGCGCGCCCTTGGCCTGTAGGTTTAATCGAAACTATGATTAAATTAGTTCAAGACAAAGGTAATATTGTTAAAGACGGCAATTTTTATTTCACCGAAACTCAAGCTCGTGCCATTCTCGAAATGCGTTTAGCGCGTTTGACAGGTCTTGAAATGGAAAAAATCAATGAAGAATTAAAAGCTTTGGCGCTTGAAATATCTGGCTATCTCGAGCTTTTATCTGATCGCTTAAAAATGTTAGAATTAGTTAAAAAAGAATTAATTGCGGTAAAAGATGAATTCGCCACACCTAGAAAATCAACGATCGAAGATTCTGAATTTGAAGTCGATATCGAAGATTTAATTCCGAAAGAAGAAATGGTTGTGGTCGCCACGATGAATGGTTATATCAAGCGTGTC